>NZ_JAFCTX010000037.1:0-43156 GCF_049896245.1 Cypionkella sp. TWP1-2-1b2
CTGCGAAGCTCCATAGGATGTGATTTGCCCATCTCGATCCCCTATATCTGGAAAGATCAGGGAATCAGAAACCGTCCAAGATGGGAAGCCTGAATCATATGAACGGCGACTTGCTCTAGGGTTTGGCTGGGTTGTACAGCGGCACCGTCGAGATCGACATTTTCGCCGAGCCATCGCTGAGTTCGGTGGCGTGGGTGAGATAGACCAGCACCTGATTTTTCTGATCGAAGATGCGGGTGACGTTCAGCGATTTGAACACCAAAGAGCGGCTTTCACTGAACACGGTCTCGCCCGATTCAGAGGTGTCAATGTCGCCGACGGTGATCGGCCCGGTTTGACGGCAGGCGATTGAGGCGTTCGACGGGTCTTCAAACCAGTTGCCTTTGGAAAGCCGGTCCCACATCGAGCGTTCAAAATAGCTGATGTGGCAGGTGACGCCTTGCACCTTTGGGTCGGGGATCGCCTCGATGATGATGTCATTGCCAACCCAATCGACGCCGACTCGGCCGATTTCTTCGGCGGATGCGGTGAGGGGCAGCAGGCTTAGGGCGAGGATTGGCAGCAGGCGCATGGTGGTGGCTTTCATCTATTTGCGCAGGTTAAATGTGCGCTGCATCAGACTTATGCAAGGCGTGGGGCGAATGGGTAATTCCTTAGCAAAACACTCATCAATTATCCCGCAAAAACCAAGGACTTAGCGGCTGTTAGCGGCATCTTTTCCTATTGGCTTTGGTTGACCCTGCCAAGGCAGCGGAGTAAACGGGAACCCAGAGTGCTGCGGTTGCACAATCGCTTCACACGTTGTTACCAGCAGAAGGAGCGCTTCGCGTGGATCATCTTCTTCGTGAGTATCTGCCCATCCTTATTCTTCTTGCGATTGCCGTGGGCCTTGGGCTTGTGCTGATCCTCGCCGCCGCTTTGATTGCGGTGCGCAACCCGGACCCGGAAAAGGTCTCGGCCTATGAGTGCGGCTTCAATGCGTTTGACGATGCACGGATGAAGTTTGACGTGCGGTTCTATCTGGTGTCGATCCTGTTCATCATCTTCGATCTGGAAGTGGCGTTCCTGTTCCCGTGGGCTGTGGCGTTTGGTCAGATTTCGATGGTCGGGTTCTGGTCTATGATGGTGTTCTTAGGCGTGCTGACCGTGGGCTTTGCCTATGAGTGGAAAAAAGGGGCACTGGAATGGGCGTGATGGCTGGGGCTAACACGGCGGGGCCGGACCGAGAGGTTGCAACCCAAGCACTGAACCGCGAGTTGCAGGATAAGGGTTTTCTGCTGACCACGACGGAAGATATCATCAACTGGGCGCGCAACGGCAGCTTGCACTGGATGACCTTTGGGTTGGCCTGTTGTGCGGTTGAGATGATGCACACCTCGATGCCGCGTTATGACCTTGAACGCTTTGGCACCGCACCGCGCGCATCGCCGCGCCAGTCGGATTTGATGATCGTCGCAGGTACGCTGACCAACAAGATGGCCCCGGCACTGCGCAAGGTATATGACCAGATGCCAGAGCCGCGCTATGTAATCTCGATGGGATCCTGTGCCAATGGTGGCGGTTATTACCACTATTCCTATTCGGTGGTGCGTGGCTGCGATCGGATAGTGCCGGTCGATATATATGTGCCGGGCTGCCCGCCGACAGCGGAAGCGCTGCTCTATGGTATTTTGCAGTTGCAGCGGAAAATCCGCCGCACTGGCACGCTTGTGCGTTAAGGGGGCGATATGGCTGATTTGGTTGAACTCGCCGCCTATCTGACGGAAAAGCGCCCGGATGCGGTGCTGGCCACGGACCTCGCGTTTGGCGAGTTGAATGTGACGGTGGTGCTGCCCGCACTGGTGTCGTTCATCGGTTTTCTGACGGTCGATCCGGTTTGTAAGTTCTCGTCGCTGGTCGATATCACCGCCGTCGATCACCCGGAAAGGGTGGAGCGGTTTGATGTGATTTATCACTTCCTGTCGATGTACACCAACGCCCGCATCCGGCTGAAGGTGGCGGTTGGCGAAGACGATATGGTGCCGTCGATTCATCTTGTGCATCCGTCGGCGAATTGGTTTGAGCGCGAAGTGTTCGACATGTTCGGGATTTTGTTCTCGGGCCACCCGGATTTGCGGCGGATTCTGACGGATTACGGCTTTCGCGGCCATCCTTTGCGCAAGGATTTCCCGACCACGGGTTATACCGAAGTCCGCTACGACGAGGCGCAAAAGCGCGTGGTGTATGAGCCAGTCAATCTGGTGCAGGAATACCGTCAATTTGATTTCATGTCGCCGTGGGAGGGTGCAAAATACATCCTGCCGGGTGATGAGAAGAAAGCATAAGGGGCTGATCATGGACGGCGATATCCGCGTGAACACCTATGATGATGGCACGACTGGGGCGATGCCGGGCGAGCAGCGCATCCGGAATTTCAACATCAACTTCGGCCCGCAACACCCTGCAGCGCATGGGGTTTTGCGTTTGGTGCTTGAGCTGGACGGCGAAATTGTCGAGCGCTGCGATCCGCATATTGGTTTGCTGCACCGTGGCACTGAAAAGCTGATGGAGAGCCGGACCTATCTGCAAAATCTGCCGTATTTTGATCGGCTGGATTATGTCGCGCCGATGAATCAGGAACATGCCTGGTGTTTGGCGATTGAGCGATTGACCGGGACGGCGGTGCCGCGTCGGGCTTCGTTGATCCGGGTTTTGTATTCGGAAATTGGCCGGATTTTGAACCATTTGCTGAACACCACGACGCAAGCGATGGACGTGGGGGCGCTGACGCCGCCGCTTTGGGGCTTTGAAGAACGCGAAAAGCTGATGGTGTTTTACGAGCGGGCGTCGGGCGCGCGTCTGCACTCGGCCTATTTCCGCCCCGGCGGTGTGCATCAGGATCTGCCGCCCGATCTGATCAATGATATCGAGGCTTGGACCGAGACTTTCCCGCAGGTGCTGGAAGATTTGCACGGGTTGCTCACTGAAAACCGCATCTTCAAACAGCGCAACGCCGATATTGGCGTGGTGACGGAAGATGACATCCTGAAATATGGCTTCTCGGGCGTGATGGTGCGCGGCTCGGGTCTGGCGTGGGATTTGCGACGCTCGCAACCCTATGAATGCTATGACGAATTCGAGTTCAAAATCCCGGTCGGCAAGAACGGCGATTGCTATGATCGCTATCTGTGCCGGATGGAGGAAATGACGCAATCTTTGCACATCATGCGGCAGTGCATTGTGAAGCTTCGGGCCGAGCCGGGTGAGGTTTTGACGCGCGGCAAGCTGTCGCCGCCGAAACGCGGTGAGATGAAGACCTCGATGGAGGCTTTGATCCACCATTTCAAACTGTACACTGAGGGCTTCCATGTGCCTGCGGGTGAAGTTTACGCGTCGGTTGAGGCCCCCAAAGGTGAGTTTGGCGTGTATCTGAAGGCGGATGGCTCCAATAAGCCGTACCGCGCCAAAATCCGCGCTCCGGGCTTTTTGCACCTGCAAGCCATGGATTACATCTGCAAGGGCCACCAGCTGGCCGACGTTTCTGCAATCATCGGCACGATGGATATCGTGTTCGGGGAGGTCGACCGCTAATGCTTCGCCGTTTGCACAAAGAACAACCCGCGTCGTTTGCTTTTACCTCGGCCAATCTGGCTTGGGCTGAGGGGCAGATCGCGAAATACCCGGAGGGGCGTCAGGCCTCGGCGATCATTCCGCTGTTGTGGCGCGCGCAGGAGCAGGAGGGGTGGTTGACCCGTCCGGCGATTGAGCATGTGGCCGATAAGCTGGGGATGGCGTATATTCGCGCGCTGGAAGTGGCGACGTTTTACTTTATGTTCCAGCTGCAACCTGTTGGGTCTGTTGCACATATCCAGATTTGCGGCACCACGTCCTGCATGATTTGCGGGGCGGAGGAGTTGATTGCGGTCTGTAAGGAACTGGTCGCGGACAAGGCACATGCTTTGTCGGCGGATGGCAAATTCAGCTGGGAAGAAGTTGAATGTCTGGGCGCTTGCACCAATGCGCCGATGGCGCAGATCGGCAAGGATTATTACGAGGATCTGACGGCGGATAAGCTGCGGGCGCTGATCGGGCGGTTCTCGAAAGGGGAAGTTCCGGTGCCGGGGCCGCAGAACGGGCGGTATGCGGCGGAGCCTTTGTCGGGTCTGACCTCGCTTAAGGCGCACGAGGCGGGGCGCAAGCCTTATAATGCAAGTGTGCAGGCGGCGGTGGATATTGGCGATACGGTGAAGCGGATTGATGGCACGGAAGTGCCACTGCTGACGCCTTGGATCCCCAAGATCGTACCATCTGATCCGAAATTGGCGGCGATGCCAGAGGCGGTGACGGCTGCGGTCGGTGTTGCGGTAGAGCCGAAGCCGGGGGCGGCCTCGGTTGCGGACAAAACCGGCGCTACGGTGCACGAAGCGCCTGCGATGTCGAAAGGCAAGCCTGAGGCCGATGGTAATGCGGCGGAGGCGACACCGCTTGCGACGCCAGAAGCCAAAGCGCCAGAGGGTGCGCAAAGCCAGCCAGTCGCGTTGAGTGCGGCGCGCAATGGTTTGGGCGACAATCTGCAAAAGATCGAAGGCATCGGCCCAGTGATCGAAAAGCTGTGTCATGGTCTGGGGATTTTCCACTTTGACCAGATCGCAGGTTTTGGGCCTGCTGAAATTGCTTGGATGGATGGCAATCTCAAGGGCTTCAAGGGCCGTGTCAGCCGAGACAAATGGGTGGCGCAGGCCAAGCTGATCGGTGAGATCGGTCTGGAAGCCTTCCTGATCCGTGCCAAATCGAACGATTATTGAGGGCAACGATGGACCACGCACATGATCACGATACAGTTGATGGGCCTTGGGCTGGCGGCTGGCTTGTTGCTGTTCTGGCCGCTTTGATCGCGGTTGGGCTGGCGCGCTGGCTGGGCGGGATGGACGGTTTGGCTGCGGTGATCGTGGGCCTTGTGGTGTTCGGGGTTTACGCCGTTCTTTTGGGCAATGGCGGGGTGGAATTGACTGAGGCGCATGGCCATGACGGTGATGACCACGGGCATGGGCACCATTAAGATGGCGCAGGCTCCACAAGATAAATCAGCGCGGCAGACCAGAGTTGTGGCTTTGGTGATTGCGGGCACGATGATCTTGTGGATGGCGGGTCAACAGATTGGCGCGGAGCTGGGCTTGCCGCTGAAATACACGTTTCTGCTCGATCTCGCGGCTTTGGCCGGGTTCCTTTGGGCGATGATCGTGACGTATCAAATTTGGCGCAAGCGCCGCACGTAAGGAAGCAGCTATGCTCGACGATAAGGACCGCATCTTTACCAACCTTTACGGGATGCACGACCGTTCTTTGGCGGGCGCACGGGCGCGTGGCCATTGGGATGGCACGGCAGAGATTATTGCGCGCGGCAAGGATACCATTGTCGAGCAGATGAAAGCCTCGGGCCTGCGCGGGCGCGGTGGCGCAGGGTTTCCGACCGGGTTGAAATGGTCGTTCATGCCGAAGCAATCGGATGGGCGGCCGTCTTATCTGGTGGTGAACGCCGATGAGTCCGAGCCGGGCACCTGCAAAGACCGCGAAATCATGCGGCATGATCCGCATACGCTGATCGAAGGCTGTCTGATTGCGGCTTTCGCGATGGGGGCCAATGCCTGCTACATCTACATTCGTGGCGAATATATCCGCGAGTGTGAGGCTTTGCAGGCGGCTTTGGACGAATGTTATGATGCGGGTCTGCTGGGCAAGAATGCCGCGAAATCCGGCTGGGATTTTGACTGCTACCTGCATCACGGCGCGGGGGCCTATATTTGCGGTGAAGAAACCGCCTTGCTGGAAAGCCTTGAGGGCAAGAAGGGCATGCCGCGGATGAAGCCGCCGTTCCCGGCAGGCTCGGGGCTGTATGGCTGCCCGACCACGGTGAACAACGTCGAGTCGATTGCGGTGGTGCCGACGATTCTGCGGCGTGGGGCGGCTTGGTTTGCGGGCTTTGGGCGGCCAAACAATGCAGGCACCAAGCTGTTCGGGATTTCTGGCCATGTGAACAACCCTTGCGTGGTTGAAGAAGTCATGTCGATCACTCTGCGCGAGTTGTTGGATGTGCATTGCGGTGGCGTGCGCGGTGGCTGGAAGAATATCAAGGCGGTGATCCCCGGTGGCTCTTCGGTGCCGATGCTGAACGCGGCACAATGCGAAGATGCGATCATGGATTTCGATTGGCTGCGTGAGCAAAGGTCGGGTCTGGGCACGGCAGCGGTGATTGTGATGGATCAATCGACGGATGTGATCAAAGCGATCTGGCGGCTGTCGAAGTTCTACAAGCACGAGAGCTGCGGCCAATGCACGCCTTGCCGCGAGGGCACTGGCTGGATGATGCGGGTGATGGACCGTCTGGTGCGCGGCGAGGCTGAAGTTGAGGAAATCGACATGCTGTTGAGCGTGACCAAGCAGGTCGAAGGCCACACCATTTGCGCCTTGGGCGATGCGGCGGCTTGGCCGATTCAGGGGCTGGTGCGGCATTTCCGCGAGGAAATCGAGGACCGGATCAAGGCGAAGAAAACTGGCCGTATGGGCGCGATGGCGGCGGAGTAGATGATGCGGTTTGGCTTGGTAATGGCACTCGGGATGGCACTGGCTCCGCTTCAGGCGGGCGCTGGGGCCTATGCTGGTTTGCAAATTCCGGCCGAGCATAAGGGTATCAAATATCTGGTTGAGATCACAGCCGAGGATATCGCAGGGCCGTTCGATGCACGGGTTTGGCGGATCGACGGCGGCTCGATGTCATATGAGCGTAAGATTGCTGTGCAACTTGTGAAAGATACTTGTGCGGGCGAGGGTTACGTTGTGGGCAACACCAAACCCAAGCTGGTCAAAGGGCAGCTGATTTTCAAGGGGGGCTGCCAGTGATGCGGGCTTTTGCGATGATCAGCATGGCGGGGCTGGCGGGATGCGTCAGTGGCGCGCGTCCGATGGCTTTGGCGGAAAGCGGCCCGGTTTCGGTGGAATTGGCGGGGCGGTCCTACATTGCCGATTTGCAGCCCAGTGAAAGCGGTGCGGTTTTGGCGGTGACGCGGGATGGCACCGGGTTTGGCAATTTTGAAGGTGCTGAGGCGAAACGTGCGGCGGAGGCATTTTGCGCCTCAGGCGGGGCATCGGTGAACCGCGCGGCTTACGGGCATTACACGGGCGGCGCTTGGGTGTTCAAAGGGGGCTGCGCATGACAAACGCCGTGCTGACAGGCGATAACCTGCACAAGACACGGTTTTGTCATGGGATATCAGCGGGTTCGCGGGATATGGTCCGGGCTGAAATGCCAAGGAGGCCCAAATGACCAAGTTTTTCAAAGCTCTGACGCTGGTGGCCGTGTTGGCGGCATGCCCCGCGCTGGCGCTCGAGGCGTTGAACAAGGATGCCCGCGTGACGGAATCTTTGGTGGCGGTTCGGGTTGGCGACACCATCCGCAATACCTGTCCCTCGATCAGTGCCAAAATGTTTACGGTGCTGGCGAAGTGGAACGAGCTGAAATCCTATCTGCGCGCCAAAGGCTACACCGAGGATGAGGTGGAAGTTTTCCGCAAGAACAAGACCGAAAAGGCCCGCATCAAAGGCTTGGCGGCGGAGTATCTGAAGCAGGCTGGTGCGGTGGAAGGCGACGTCGAAAGCTACTGCAAGGTGGGGCGGGATGAGATCGCCAAGGGCACTTTGGCAGGGTCGCTGTTGAGGTCGTACAAATGACCAACAGCCCCGGATACCATCTGGCCGAATTGAACGTGGGGCGCTTTCTGACGCCCACCGATGATCCGCGCGTGGCGGAGTTCATGGCCGCGTTGGACCGGGTGAACGGGCTTGGCAAGCGGATGCCGGGGTTTGTCTGGATGATGGAAGGTTCGGGGGAGCCGGGGACGGGGAATACCGAAGCGAAGATCGGCGGCGATGCGCAGTTTGTCTCAAACCTGACGGTTTGGGAAACTGCGGCGACGCTGGAGAATTTCGTGTTTGGCACCGTACACCGGGTGTTTTACGAGCGCCGGGCCGAGTGGTTTGAAGTTTTGGGCAAGATGCATTTCGTGATGTGGCGCGTGCCTATTGGGCATAAACCCTCGCTGGATGAAGCGCTTGCACGGCTTGCAGAATTGCAGGCAAACGGCGATACGGACCGGGCGTTTGGCTGGTCTTATTTGAAAGCAGCGCAGGGGATGCAAATCCGGTCCTGTGCCCCATTGGCGGCGGAGTAAGCGGATGTCGAACCTCAAGAAAATCAGCATCGACGGGATCGAAGTTGAAGTCGATGGCGCGATGACGATCATTCAGGCGGCGGAAGTCGCAGGGGTGGCTATTCCGCGGTTCTGCTATCACGAGCGCCTCACGATTGCGGGCAACTGCCGGATGTGTCTGGTGGAAGTCGTCGGTGGCCCGCCGAAACCTGCGGCGTCTTGCGCGATGCAGGTGCGCGATCTGCGCCCCGGCCCGAATGGCGAGGCTCCGCTGGTCAAGACGACTTCGCCGATGGTGAAGAAGGCCCGCGAGGGCGTGATGGAATTTCTGCTGATCAACCATCCGCTCGATTGCCCGATTTGCGATCAGGGTGGCGAGTGCGATTTGCAGGATCAGGCGATGGCGTTTGGCGTCGATTTCAGCCGCTACCGCGAGCCGAAGCGTGCTTCGGAGGATCTGAACCTTGGGCCGCTGGTGGAAACCAAGATGACGCGGTGTATCTCTTGCACCCGTTGCGTGCGGTTTACTTCGGAAGTCGCGGGCATCTTGCAGATGGGGCAGACCGGGCGCGGCGAGGATGCCGAGATTACCTCGTATCTGAACGCGACGTTGGATTCTAACCTGCAAGGCAATATCATTGACCTTTGCCCGGTGGGAGCTTTGACTTCAAAGCCTTACGCGTTCACCGCGCGTCCGTGGGAATTGACCAAGACCGAAAGCATTGACGTGATGGACGCTTTGGGGTCGAATATCCGCATCGACACCAAGGGCCGCGAAGTGATGCGGATTTTGCCGCGCAACCATGATGGCGTGAACGAGGAATGGATTTCCGACAAGACGCGTTTCATCTGGGACGGCTTGCGTCGGCAGCGGTTGGACACGCCGTATGTGCGGGAAAACGGCCGTCTGCGCAAAGCGGGTTGGGGCGAGGCTTTGGCTTTGGCTGCGGCTGCGGTGAAGGGCAAACGCGTGGCTGGTCTGGTCGGCGATCTGGCTTCTGTGGAAGCGGCGTATTCGTTGAAGGCTTTGATCGAGTCGCTGGGTGGTAAGGTCGAAAGCCGCACCGATGGCGCGCGTTTGCCGATGGGCAACCGCTCGGGCTATGTCGGGACGGCGGCGATTGAGGATATCGACAGCGCCAAGACGATCCTGCTGATTGGCACCAATCCGCGGGTTGAAAGCCCGGTGCTGAACGCGCGTATCCGTAAGGCTTGGGCTGCGGGCGCGAATGTGGGCCTGATCGGTGAGGCGGTCGATTTGACCTATGATTACAAGCATATGGGAACCGACCGCGCCGCTTTGGCTGATCTGATCGGCAAAGTGACCGAGAAGCCGAATACCATTGTGATCGTCGGGCAGGGTGCCTTGAACGAGGCCGATGGTGAGGCGGTTCTGGCGCATGCGATGGCTTATGCGCAGGGCGCAGGCGGTAAGTTGCTTGTTTTGCACACGGCGGCCGGCCGCGTGGGGGCGATGGATGTCGGCGCTGTGACCGAGGGCGGTTTAGCGGCGGCAGTCGAGGGTGCTGAAGTGATTTATAACCTTGGAGCGGATGAAGTTGAAATCGCGGCGGGGCCGTTCGTGATCTATCAGGGCAGCCACGGCGATCGCGGTGCCAACCGCGCCGATATCATCTTCCCGGCGGCGGCTTACACAGAAGAAAGTGGTCTGTTCGTCAACACCGAAGGCCGTCCGCAACTGGCGCAACGCGCGGGGTTTGCTCCGGGTGAGGCGAAAGAGGGCTGGGCGATCTTGCGGGCGTTCTCGGCGGAAGTGGGCAAGACCCTGCCGTGGGATAGTCTGGCGGCTTTGCGTCGGGCGTTGATTGCTGCGCATCCGCATCTGGGCATGGTCGATCATGTGCCAAGCAATGATTGGCAGCCGGTGATGTTGCGCGATATGGGCAAGGCGACGTTCCGCAATGCGTTCAAGGGCTTCTATCTGACCAACCCGATTGCACGGGCCTCCAAGGTTATGGGCGAACTCGCGGCCATGGAAGCGGATCGCGCCAAAACCCCGATGGCGGCGGAGTAAGGCATGCGGCTTCTCGCCCCCTTTGTGATCGGATTGGCTGCCTTTGGCGGTCTGTTCGCTTGCGCGGGCGAGAAACCACAGGCGGGTGCGGCGTTCAACCCCGCCTACAGGGGGATTGAGACGATCCTCTTGGACGGTGATCTGGTGAATTTCCGGGTGGCGATGACGGGGGCGCGGGATGACAAGGATGTGGCGGCTTATGCGGCCTGTGCTGCGGCGCAATATGCGTTGATCCGGGGTTTTGGATTCGCG
Source organism: Cypionkella sp. TWP1-2-1b2 (assembly GCF_049896245.1). Classification (NCBI taxonomy): domain Bacteria; kingdom Pseudomonadati; phylum Pseudomonadota; class Alphaproteobacteria; order Rhodobacterales; family Paracoccaceae; genus Cypionkella; species Cypionkella sp. TWP1-2-1b2. The sequence goes on from NZ_JAFCTX010000037.1 coordinate 10,471, forward strand.
CGGCATGTGCGCACCAATGTGGCGATAAAGGCTGGCGTTTGGCGGGGCGATGCAGTTTACACCATCTCGGCGTCGCTGCCGCGCGGTGTGAAAACGATAGATGCCGAAGTGACCGTGCGCGATTGTGGTGCGCAGGGAATACCGACGGTTTAGGGCCGAAATAAGGGCCAAAAGGCTAAAGGAACGTGAGGGATCATGGCTGACTTTCTGCAAACCGGGCTGGGGATTGCGCTGCTGGTGGCGCTGCAAAGCCTTGCCATCGTTGCTTTTGTGATGATCAGCTTGCTGTTCCTTGTCTACGGCGACCGCAAAATCTGGGCGGCGGTGCAGATGCGCCGCGGACCGAACGTGGTGGGGCCGTTTGGCCTGCTGCAATCGGTAGCCGATGCGCTGAAATATGTGGTCAAGGAAATCGTGGTGCCTGCGGGTGCCGACCGCGCGGTGTTCTTTTTGGCGCCCATTCTCAGCTTCGTGCTGGCGATCCTTGCATGGGCGGTGATCCCGTTTGACAGCGGCTGGGTGCTGGCGGATATCAACGTCGCCATCCTGTTCGTGTTCGCGGCATCCTCGCTGGAGGTTTACGGCGTGATCATGGGCGGTTGGGCGTCGAACTCGAAATATCCGTTCCTTGGGTCTTTGCGCTCGGCGGCGCAGATGATTTCCTATGAAGTCTCGCTGGGTCTGATCATCATCGGCATCATCATCTCGACCGGTTCGATGAGCTTTAGCGCCATCGTTCACGCGCAATCCGGCAACCTTGGCCTGTTCAACTGGTACTGGCTGCCGCATTTGCCGATGGTGGTGTTGTTCTTCATCAGCGCTTTGGCCGAAACCAACCGCCCGCCGTTCGACCTTCCCGAAGCGGAATCCGAACTGGTCGCGGGCTTCATGGTGGAATATTCCTCGACCCCGTACCTTTTGTTCATGGCTGGCGAATATATCGCGATCTTCCTGATGTGCGCGCTGATCTCGCTGTTGTTTTTCGGCGGTTGGCTGTCGCCTATTCCCGGCCTCGCCGATGGCTGGTGGTGGATGGTCGCCAAAATGTGGGTGTTCTTCTTCATGTTCGCCATGGTGAAGGCCATCGTGCCGCGCTACCGCTATGACCAGTTGATGCGGATCGGCTGGAAAGTGTTCCTGCCGTTGTCGCTCGGTTGGGTCGTCATCGTGTCGTTCTTGGCAAAATATGAAGTGTTCGGCGGCTTTTGGGCGCGCTGGACGATGGGAGGCTGATCATGGGTCCGGCACGCACAACCGATTACCGCCGCGCAGCGAAGTATTTCCTGCTGTTTGACTTCCTCAAAGGCTTTGGCCTTGGCTTCAAATACTTCTTCGCGCCGAAATCTACGCTGAACTATCCGCATGAAAAGGGGCCACTTTCCCCCCGCTTTCGCGGTGAACATGCCTTGCGCCGCTATCCCAATGGCGAGGAGCGTTGCATTGCCTGCAAGCTGTGCGAGGCGATTTGCCCCGCGCAGGCGATCACCATTGATGCCGAACCCCGCGCGGATGGCTCGCGCCGCACCACGCGCTATGACATCGACATGACCAAATGCATCTATTGCGGGTTCTGTCAGGAAGCCTGCCCGGTGGATGCGATTGTCGAAGGCCCGAATTTCGAATTCTCGACCGAGACCCGCGAGGAGCTGTTTTATAACAAAGACAAGCTGCTCGCGAATGGAGAACGTTGGGAAGCCGAGATTGCCCGCAATCTTGAACTCGACGCGCCGTATCGCTGAAAAGGGGCACAGATGACCGACGCGTTCAACCAGATCTTCAAGCAGATGATGGAGCAGGGCAGCCAGATGGCGAAGGCCTTCGCGCCGGGTTTTGAGGGCGTCGATGTGAAGGCGTTTGAGAAGCTGTTCCCGGCGATGCCGAAGGAAATGCTGGAGGCGTTCTTTGGCAAAACCTTCAACCCCGAAGGCCTTGATGCCCGCACCCGGTTTCTGGTGACGATTGCGGCGCTGACGGTGCAGGGGCCGATTGGCGAGCCGCAAATCCGGGCCACGGTGAAAAACGCCTTGGCCGCCGGGGCTACCAAACGCGAGATCGCCGAAGTGATCTGGCAAATGTCGATGTTCGGCGGCGTGCCCGCCATGCAAAAAGCACTGGAAGCAGCACAAGCGGTCTTTGCTGAAACCGAGGAGAAAGCGCCATGAGCGTTGCAGATCTGGCCTTTTACGCGTTTTCCACCGTCACCATTGCGGCGGGTTTGTTGGTGACGCTGTCGCGCAATCCGGTACATTCGGTGCTGTGGCTGATCCTGGCCTTCCTGTCCTCGGCGGGTCTGTTCGTGCTGCTGGGCGCGGAATTCGTCGCCATGCTGCTGATCATCGTCTATGTCGGCGCGGTTGCGGTGTTGTTCCTGTTCGTGGTGATGATGCTCGATGTGGATTTTGAGGAGTTGAAGGGCGAGATGTCGCGCTACATGCCGCTGGGTCTGCTGGTCGGCGTGATCATCATCATGCAGCTGGTGCTGGGCGTTGGCGCTTGGGTGCAAGCCGATGGCGCGATGGGCCTGCGCGCGGCGATCACACCGGACCTTGCGCAGATGGAAAACACCCGCGCCTTGGGCCTGCTGATCTATGACAAATACCTGATCCTGTTCCAGCTTTCGGCCTTGGTGCTGCTGGTCGCGATGATCGGCGCGATCCTGTTGACCCTGCGCCACCGCAAAGACGTGAAACGCCAGAACGTGCTGCACCAGATGTGGCGCGACCCGGCGAAAGCGATGGAATTGATGGACCCGAAACCGGGGCAGGGGTTGTGAAAGCACTTGCGATCATAGGCCTTGTTTTGGCAACAGGGGGGCATGCTGAGGCTTGCTCTCCTGTTGAAAGCACAGAGACAGGATCGGTTCGGGGGGCTGACTGCTCGGTCACGCACACTGTCCAAGATAACATTTCTGTTGAATTTCTGTCTGCGGCCAAGGATCTGGGCAATGGTTTCGTGTCGCAGACCTACGGAACAGGCAACGGTTGTTTTGTAGACTCAATGCAGCTTGTTACGGATTGCGAAAGTGGAGAGACGCTATCGCTGGGCTATGCGGTTTGGAGCATGGGCGAGGACAGCGAGGATGCGATTGCGGCCTTTTCACCGGTGATCGATAAACGGTTGAGTGAGGGCGATAAGGGTTTTGCGCTCGCTGATCTTCAGGCTGCGGCCAAGGCAAAGGGCCTTGACGAGGCGAGCATTACCCCGATGCGCAACGGCCTGTGGCTTTCGATCCGTGACGTGAAACCTAAGCACAGTTACAATATAGGTTGTGGCTGTAAACTCTACTACCCCGAGGCGAAGCCGTAACGGTTTCCGAACTTGCACAATGATTGACTGAAGCGGGCAACGACCCGGAGGGACGAAAATGGTAGGACTGGAACATTACCTTGTGGTGGCGGCGGCTTTGTTCGTCATCGGGATCTTTGGCATCTTTCTGAACCGGAAGAATGTCATCGTCATTCTGATGTCGATTGAGCTGATGCTGCTGGCGGTCAACATCAACTTCGTCGCCTTCTCGTCGCAGCTGGGCGATCTGGTGGGGCAGGTGTTCACCATGTTCATCCTGACGGTGGCGGCGGCGGAAGCTGCGATTGGTCTGGCGATCCTGGTGGTGTTCTTCCGCAACCGCGGCACCATTGATGTCGAAGATGTTAACGTGATGAAGGGCTGAGATCATGGATATGCAACTCAGCGCGAAGATCATTCTGTTTGCACCTTTGGTGGGCGCGATCCTGTGCGGGTTTGGCTGGCGGCTGATTGGTGAGAAGGCGGCGACGTGGCTGACCACGTTGGTCTTGTTCGTGGCGGCCATCCTGTCGTGGTATATTTTCCTGACCTTTCAGGGTGATACCCAGCACATCACCGTGCTGCGGTTTATTGAGTCAGGCACGCTGAGCACCGAGTGGTGCATCCGGCTGGACCGGATGACGGCGATCATGCTGGTGGTGGTGAATTCGGTTTCGGCCTTGGTGCATCTCTATTCGCAAGGCTACATGGCGCATGATGAGAACTGGGCGCATGGCGAGAGCTATCGTCCGCGCTTCTTCGCGTATCTGTCGTTCTTCACCTTTTCGATGCTGGCGCTGATCACCTCTGACAATCTGGTGCAGATGTTTTTCGGGTGGGAGGGCGTGGGTGTTGCCTCTTATCTGCTGATCGGGTTCTATTACCGCAAGCCTTCGGCCAATGCCGCCGCGATCAAGGCGTTTGTGGTCAACCGTGTCGGCGACTTCGGCTTCGCGCTGGGGATTTTCGCGCTGTATTACCTGACCGACAGCGTCAAGTTTGATGAGGTTTTCGCCGCAGCGCCGCAACTGGCGCAGATCAATCTGCATTTCCTGTGGGCTGACTGGAACGCCGCCAACCTGATCGGCGTGCTGCTGTTCATCGGGGCTATGGGTAAATCGGCGCAGCTGTTCCTGCACACTTGGTTGCCGGATGCGATGGAAGGCCCGACTCCGGTTTCTGCACTGATCCATGCGGCGACGATGGTGACGGCGGGGGTGTTCCTGGTCTGCCGGATGTCGCCGCTTTATGAATATGCACCTGATGCCAAGACGATGATTGTCGTCGTTGGCGCCACCACGGCGTTCTTTGCGGCGACAGTCGGTCTGGTACAGAACGACATCAAGCGCGTGATCGCTTATTCGACCTGTTCGCAGTTGGGCTACATGTTCGTGGCCGCGGGCGTCGGCATGTATCCAGTGGCGATGTTCCATCTGTTCACACATGCCTTCTTTAAGGCGATGCTGTTCCTTGGCGCAGGCTCGGTGATCACCGCGATGCACCATGAGCAGGATATGCGCAATTACGGCGGCCTGCGGAAGAAAATCCCGCTGACGTTCTGGGCGATGATGATCGGCACTTTGGCGATTACGGGCGTGGGGATTCCGCTGACACATTATGGCTTTGCCGGGTTCCTGTCGAAAGATGCGGTGATCGAAAGCGCTTGGGTCGGCTCGAACTATGCCTTCACCTTGCTGGTGATCGCGGCGTTTATGACCTCGTTCTACTCGTGGCGGCTGATGTTCATGACGTTCTACGGCAAGCCGAAGGGCGACACCCATGCCTATGATCATGCGCATGAAAGCCCGGCGACGATGCTGATCCCGCTGGGGGTGTTGGCACTGGGGGCGATGTTTGCAGGCATGGTCTGGTACAACAGCTTCTTCGGCGATGAGGCGAAGATGCGGGGGTGGTTCAACATGGAACCGGCGCATGAGGAGATGAGTGAGGCGGCAGAGGCCCCGGCAACCGAGGCTGTGGCGGCAGAGGCAACTGTGGCAACCGAAACGACTGCGGCAACCGAGGCGGCACCTGTTGCAACCGAGGCCGCTCCGGCTGCCACCACCGAATCTGCGACGACAGAGACGGCTCCGGCTGCGGTAACAGAGGTGGCTCCGGCGACCGAAACCACTGTGGCGGCAACTGCTGAACCTGCCGCTCCCGTCCAGCTGGAACCGGGCGTGGCCCCGAAAGGTGCTATCTATCTCGGCGCGGACAACCATGTTCTGCACGAGGCCCACGAGGCCCCGAAATGGGTCAAGGTTTCGCCCTTCGTCGCGATGGTTTTGGGCTTCCTGCTGGCGTTCCAGTTCTACATCCGCCGCCCGGACCTGCCGGGGAAACTCGCGACACAACAGCGCCCGCTTTATCTGTTCCTGCTGAACAAATGGTATTTTGACGAGCTGTATGACCGCATCTTTGTCAAACCTGCGTTCTGGCTGGGTAATTTCCTGTGGAAAAAGGGCGACGGTGTGGTGATTGACGGCGCGCTGAACGGTGTGGCCTTGGGGATCATACCGTTCTTCACCAAACTCGCGGGGCGCTGGCAATCGGGCTACGTCTTTACATATGCCTTCGCGATGGTGCTGGGGATTGCTGCCCTGCTGACCTGGATGACGCTTACGGTGGGAAACTAAGAGCATGACTTATCTTCTTTCCATCATCATCTTCCTGCCCGCAGTCGCAGCCGCCATCCTGGCGCTGTTCCTGCGCGGCTCGAATGAGGCCACCGCCAACAACGCGAAATGGCTGGCTTTGATCGCCACCACGGCGACCTTCATCGTCTCGCTGTTCGTGCTGAAGGGGTTTGATGCAAGCAATCCGGGCTTTCAATTCGTTGAAGAGGCAAGCTGGATCGTCGGGCTGAAATACAAGCTGGGCGTTGACGGCATTTCGATCCTGTTCGTGATGCTGACCACCTTCCTGATGCCGATCACAATTCTGTCGTGCTGGTCGGTGACTGACCGGGTCAAGGAATACATGATCGCCTTCCTGCTGTTGGAAACGCTGATGCTTGGCGTGTTCTTGGCACTCGATCTGGTGCTGTTCTACCTGTTCTTTGAGGCTGGCCTGATCCCGATGTTCCTGATCATCGGCATCTGGGGCGGCAAGGACCGGATTTATGCCGCGTTCAAGTTCTTCCTCTATACCTTCCTCGGCTCGGTGCTGATGCTGGTGGCGATGATCGCGATGTATTGGGCGGCGAAAACCACCGATATTCCGACGTTGATGGCGTTCAAGTTTGATAGCGCCCCGATGGTGGTGCTGGGCATGACGATTACGGGCGGCTTGCAAACCCTGCTGTTCCTTGCGTTCTTCGCCAGCTTTGCGGTGAAAATGCCGATGTGGCCGGTGCATACTTGGCTTCCCGATGCGCACGTTCAGGCTCCGACGGCGGGTTCTGTGGTGCTGGCGGCGATCCTGTTGAAAATGGGCGGTTACGGCTTCCTGCGCTTCAGCCTGCCGATGTTCCCGGTTGGGGCAGAGGTTTTGTCATCCCTCATATTCTGGATGTCAGCGATTGCCATCGTTTATACCTCACTGGTTGCGCTCGCGCAGTCGGATATGAAAAAGCTGATCGCGTATTCGTCGGTCGCCCATATGGGCTATGTCACCTTGGGGATTTTTGCCGCCAATCAGCAGGGCGTGGACGGGGCGATCTTCCAGATGATCAGCCACGGCTTTATCTCGGGCGCGATGTTTCTTTGTGTGGGCGTGATTTATGACCGGATGCACACCCGCGAGATTGACGCCTACGGTGGCCTTGTGAACCGGATGCCCGCTTACGCCTTGGTGTTCATGTTCTTTACCATGGCGAACGTCGGTCTGCCCGGCACATCGGGTTTTGTGGGGGAGTTCCTTGTGCTGGCCGGGATATTCCAAGTCAACACTTGGGTCGCTGCTGTGGCGACCTCTGGCGTGATCTTCTCGGCAGCTTACGGGCTGTATCTTTATCGCCGCGTCGCTTTCGGCGCGCTGGTGAAAGAGGCCCTCTCGACCATTCAAGACATGAGCCGGCGCGAGCGTGCGATCTTCGCGCCGCTGATCGTGATGACCTTGCTGCTTGGCGTCTACCCGGCTTTGGTGCTGGATATCATTGGGCCATCGGTGAAGGTGCTTGTGGATAACTACCAAACGGCCGTGACGGCCTTTGCTGCGAACTAAGGGACAGACCAGATGAACGCTTTAGACTTTCATATCGTCCTGCCCGAGGTTTTGCTGGCGGTCTACGCCATGGCGGCGCTACTCGGCTGTGTGTACGCGGGCAAAGACGCGTTGACCGGGGCCGTCACTTGGGCCACCGCCGGGGTGTTCGTGGCGCTGGCCGCCTATATCGGCTTTGCAGGCGATGGCGCGAATGTCGCCTTCGGCGGCATGTTCATCGACGATGCGTTTGCGCGGTTTGCCAAAGTGGTGATCCTGCTGTCGGCGGCGGGCGTGTTGGTGATGTCGCAAGATTACCTCGCCCGCCACGACATGGGGCGGTTTGAATATCCGATCCTTGTTGCACTCGCGGTGATCGGCATGATGTTCATGGTGTCGTCCGGCGATCTGATGCTGTTGTATTTGGGGCTGGAGCTGCAATCTTTGGCGCTTTACGTCGTCGCTGCCATGCGCCGCGATGATGCGAAATCCACCGAAGCCGGGTTGAAGTATTTCGTGCTTGGTTCGCTGTCGTCGGGCTTGCTGCTGTATGGCGCGTCGCTGGTGTATGGCTTTGCGGGCACCACCTTGTTCAGCGGCATCCTGTCCACCTTGGGCGCTGAGGCGCATCTGGGTCTGGTGATTGGTCTGGTGTTCCTGATCGCGGGCATGGCGTTCAAGGTTTCGGCGGCGCCGTTCCACATGTGGACGCCCGACGTTTACGAAGGCGCACCCACGCCAGTCACGGCGTTCTTCGCCACCGCGCCGAAAGCCGCCGCTATGGCGATGATTGCGCGGGTGGTGTTTGACGCCTTCGGTGCGATCCCGGCGCAGTGGAGCCAAGTTCTGGCGGCTCTGGCCGTGCTGTCGATGTTCTTGGGTGCGGTGGCCGCGATTGGGCAGCGCGATATCAAGCGGCTGATGGCCTATTCCTCGATCGCCCATATGGGTTACGCCTTGGTCGGTCTGGCCTCGGGCACGGTTGAGGGTGTGCAGGCGATGCTGATCTATATGGCGATTTACGTCACCATGAACCTCGGCACCTTTGCCTTCATCATGTCGCTTGAGAAAGATGGTAAATCCATCAGCGATATCGACAGCCTGAATATGTTCTCAAAACGTGAGCCTTTGAAGGCGCTTGCCGTGCTGATCCTGATGTTCAGCTTGGCAGGTGTGCCGCCGATGCTGGGCTTTTTCGGGAAGTTCTATGTGTTGAAAGCCGCCGTCGATGCGGGCATGACTTGGCTAGCGCTGGCGGGCGCTGTGGCCTCGGTGATCGGCGCATTCTACTACCTGCGCATCGTGTTCTTCATGTATTTCGGGCGTGAAACCGAAGGTGCCAACAGCCGGATGGTGCCTGTGCAATGGCTGATGTTGGTGGCGGTCGCTGCGGTGATGCTGCTCGGCGTCGTTAACCTGTTCGGCATTGAAGCGGTGGCGCAGACAGCGGCGCAAGCGCTTGTCGGCTAAACCCGCATGGCCTGCGGGCGTGGCACGCCACGTGTTGCAAACCGTGGACAGCACCAACGCCTATGCCCTGCGCATGGCCCCGGAAACACCGGGGCCTGCGTGGTTTTTGGGGCTGGAACAGACCGCAGGCCGGGGCAGGCGGGCGCGGCCTTGGGCTTCTCCGCGTGGGAATTTTTACGGCACCTTGCTGCTGCACCCGACGGAATCCCCCGAAGTCATCGCCCTGCGCAGCTTCGCTGCCAGCCTCGCCCTGCGCGATGCTTTTGTCAGCCTGACGGGACTGCCCGGCGCGTTCGCGCTGAAATGGCCGAATGATGTGCTGCTGAACGGCGGCAAGGTGGCGGGGATATTGCTGGAAAGCTCTGCCAACACCCGCGGCGGCTTTGATCTTGCCATCGGCATCGGCGTCAACCTGATCGGCGCACCGGATGTGTCGGCGGTGGAACCGGGGGCGACAATCCCGGTCAGCCTGCTGAATGAGACCGGACTGCGGATCACGCCCGAGGCTTTGCTTGATGCGCTCGCCCCGGCCTATGCGGCGTGGGAGGCGGCTTTCGTTAACCAAGGTTTTACCGCTTTGCGCCAAGAATGGCTGAGCCACGCCGCGCGGCTTGGCGATACCATCCGCGCCCGTACTGGCAGTCAGACCCGCGAGGGGGTGTTTGAAACCATTGATCCGGCAGGAAATCTGATCCTGCGGATGTCATCCGGCACTGTCGCAATCCCTGCGGCAGAGGTGTTTTTCTAAAGGGACGCTAAGATGCTTCTCGCCATCGACTGCGGCAACACCAACACGGTTTTCTCGATCTGGAATGGCGAAAAGTTCATCGCCACCTGGCGCATCGCCACCGATCACAAACGCACGGCGGATGAGTATTTCGTCTGGCTCTCCAGCCTGTTGATGCTGACCAAAACCGAAAGCTCGATCACCGAGGCGATCATCAGCAGCACCGTCCCGCGCGTGGTGTTCAACTTGAGGGTGCTGTGCAGCCGCTATTTTGACTGCCGCCCGCTGGTGGTCGGCAAGCCGGAATGTAACCTGCCCGTCGCGCCTCGGGTGGATGAAGGCACCACCGTTGGCCCCGACCGTTTGGTCAATACGGTGGCGGGGTTTGATCGCCACGGCGGCAACTTGATCGTGGTCGATTTCGGCACCGCCACCACCTTCGATGTGGTGGATTTTGACGGTGCCTATGTCGGCGGCGTCATTGCCCCCGGCGTGAACCTTTCGCTTGAGGCGCTGCATATGGCCGCCGCCGCGCTGCCGCATATCGACATCGCCAAGCCCGCAAGGGTGATCGGCACGAATACGGTGGCTTGTATGCAATCGGGCGTGTATTGGGGCTACATTGGCTTGATCGAAGGCATCGTCCGGGAAGTGCGCCGCGAGCGTGATCTTGGGATGAAAGTAATTGCCACCGGCGGCCTGGCATCATTGTTTGCTCAGGGAACTGAGCTATTTCACTCGGTTGAGGACGATCTGACCATGCATGGCCTTGTCCTGATCCATAACTACAACAAGGAAACGGCATGAGCGGTGAGCGGCTGATCTATCTACCATTGGGCGGGGCCGGCGAAATCGGCATGAACGCTTACGTCTACGGTTATGGCCCGAAGGGGCGCGAGCGGCTGATTTTGGTCGATCTCGGCGTGGCTTTCTCGGATATGGACACCTCGCCGGGCGTCGATCTGATCATGCCAGATATCTCGTGGCTCGCCGATAAACTCGACCGGCTTGAGGCGATTTTCATCACCCATGCGCATGAAGACCATATCGGCGCATTGGCGCATCTGTGGCCGTCGTTGCGCAAACCGATCTATGCGCGGAAGTTTACCGCCACCATCGGGCGATTGAAGTTTGAAGAATACGGCCTGCCGAAAGACGCGATCACCACGGTAGCCTCGCGTCCGCATACTGTTGAGGCCGGCCCATTCAAGGTGCAATTCGTCCCCGTCGCCCACTCGATACCGGAATCCGGTGGCCTTGTGATCGACACACCTGCGGGGCGGATATTCCATACCGGCGATTTCAAGCGCGATGCAACGCCAATTGTCGGCGAAGGCTGGGACGATGCGGTGATGGAGGCGATTGCCGCCGAGCGCCCGATCAAAGCGCTGATGTGCGATAGTACCAACGTGTTTTCGCTGCATGAGGGCCGTTCGGAAAGCACGCTGAAAGCCCCGATTGCCGAGTTGATCAAGGGCGCGGGCGGCATGGTGGTGGCGACGACGTTTGCGTCGAACGTCGCACGTCTGAAAACCCTGGCCGAAGCGGGCCGGATGGCGGATCGTTCGGTCTGTCTGCTCGGGCGCGCGATGAAGCGGATGGTTTCGGCGGCGGAAGAATCCGGCGTGCTGAAAGACTTCCCGCCGGTGATCACCCCCGAACAAGCGCTGGAAGTGCCGCGCAAGAACCTGATGCTGATCGTGACCGGATCGCAGGGCGAAAGGCGTGCGGCCTCGGCGCAGTTGTCGCGCGGCAAGTATCTCGGGATTGAGATGAAAGAGGGCGATACTTTCTTGTTCTCCTCCAAGATCATCCCCGGCAATGAGCGTGGCGTTTATGCGATTGTGAACGCTTTGTCCGAGAAGGGCGTTGATATCGTTGACGATAACAACGGCCTGTATCACGTTTCCGGTCACGCCAACCGCCCGGATCTGGAACATGTGCATCGCTTGTTCCTGCCCGATATGCTGATCCCGATGCACGGCGAGCACCGCCACCTGCGCGAACATATGCGGATCGGGCTTGAGGCGGGCATCGCCTCGGCGGTGGTCACCAATGGCATGATGATGGACATCACCGGCGATGTGCCGAAACTCGCCGAACATATAGAAGCGGGCCGCACCTATCTGGATGGTTCGGTGCTGATCGGCGCGTTGGACGGCGTGGTGCGCAACCGCATCCGCATGGCGCTGAACGGTTTGGCGATGGTGACGGTGATCATGGACGAGCAGGATCAGCCGTTGGGCGAAGCTTGGGTCGAGTTGATGGGCTTGCCGGAAACCGGCAAAGGCGGGCGGAATTTGGCGGAGGTGCTGGAGACTGAATTGACCGAATTCCTTGATGGCGCGGGCCGCAAGCTGCTGTCGAACGATGACAAAATGGACGAGGCTTTGCGCAAGATCGTGCGGCAAGTGTCAATGGAAGAGATTGGCAAAAAGCCTGAGGTGATCGTGGTGGTCAGCCGTCTTGCGGCTGAATAACCCAATAAGGTGTTGAAATGCAAAGGGCCTCGCAGATTGCGAGGCCCTTTGTCTTTCTGGCGAAGGCTTCAGCCCTCGGTGCCAGTCGCAGGTGTGTCTTCGGGCTCATCCGCCGTGCTGGTGGTGATGGCAAAGCTGCGCAGCAGGAAATCGGGCATATGATCGCCCATGCCAACAACACGCTCACCATTATCTCGGCCACCACGATAGTCGCGACGGTCATCCCGGCGCGGTTCATTGCGGGTATCTGCGCGGGGTTCCGAGCGATGCTCATGGCGTTGCTCGCCCCGACCTTCGTTCGAGCGACCATCGTTCGAGCGACCATCGCCGCGACCCTCTGACGAGCGACCGTCCGAGCGTTGCTCGCCACGCGGTTCGGCGCGGCGGTCATCTTCGCGACGCGGGCGCTCTGTGCGCTCGGGGCGGGCGGTTTGTTCAATGCGAGCGGGTTGCTCTGCCGCCGCCTCAACCACGGGTGCGGCAACAACCACGGCTTCCACTGGCTTGTCCTCCCGCGGGCCACGCTCGCGCGGACCACGACCGCCACGGCTGCGCGATGACGCGGAAGACCGTTCTTCGCGGGCGCGCTCTGGCACATCCGACGCGCCTTCCAGCGCACCTTCTGGCACTTCGCCACGCGGAATCGGCTGTTTTACCAAGGATTCGATCGCGTTGATGTATTTGTCATCCGACGGCACCGCGATCGAATAGGCCTTGCCCAAACGCCCAGCCCGCCCGGTGCGGCCAATGCGGTGAACGTAATCTTCCGGGTGCGAGGGCACATCAAAGTTGAACACATGGCTGACAGCCGGAATATCAAGCCCGCGTGCCGCCACATCTGACGCCACCAGCAGATGCACCGAACCATCGCGGAAACCGTCCAGCGTCTTGGTGCGCACCGACTGATCAAGATCGCCGTGGATCGGCGAGGCATTAAAGCCGTGCTGTTTCAACGACTTCGAGACCACATCGACATCCATCTTGCGGTTACAGAAGATGATCGCGTTGGTGCAAGTCTCACCCTCGGCCTTGATCAGCGCCCGCAAAACAGCGCGCTTTTCGGCGAAAGATTTGTCCTTGCGCGAGGGCGTAAACTGGATCAGCTTTTGCTCAATCGTCAGCGACGCGGTGGCTTGCCGCGCCACTTCGATCTTCACCGCATTCGACAGGAACGTGTTGGTGATGCGCTCAATTTCCGGCGCCATGGTGGCCGAATAGAAGAAGGTCTGCCGGGTGAACGGGGTCAGGCTGAAAATACGCTCGATATCCGGGATGAAGCCCATATCAAGCATCCGGTCTGCCTCATCCACCACCATGATCTGCACGCCGGTCAGCAGCAGCTTGCCGCGCTCGTGGTGATCCAGCAGGCGGCCGGGGGTGGCGATCAGCACATCGACGCCGCGGTCGATCAACTTGTCTTGCTCACCAAACGACACGCCGCCGATCAGCAAGGCTTTGGTCAGCTTGGTGTATTTGGCGTAAGTTTCAAAGTTTTCCGCCACTTGCGCCGCCAATTCGCGCGTTGGGCACAGCACCAGAGAGCGCGGCATCCGCGCTTTGGCCCGGCCTTGGCCCAGCAACGTGACCATCGGCAGCACGAAGCTTGCGGTCTTGCCGGTGCCGGTTTGGGCGATGCCCAGCACGTCTTTGCCTTGCAGCGCGTGCGGGATGGCTTGGGCTTGGATCGGGGTGGGGGTTTCGTAGCCGGCTTCCGCCACGGCCTTGAGCACGCGGGGGTCCAGCGCGAGATCTGAGAATTTGGTCATCTTCGTCCTAAAGATGCGGGTTCGGCCCGCATGAAATGAAGGGACGCTGCGTTCCGGGCGCCCCGGCGTCTGGGCGCTACGCCCCATTCGCGCGATATCGGATTTCGCGCGGAAGGTCAAGGATTGTGGATAAAATGGCGGTTCAGGCCCCGAATTTAGCCGATATCAAAGCTGACACCCTGCGCCAGAGGCAAAGTCTTGCCGTAGTTGATCGTATTGGTGGCGCGGCGCATATAGGCTTTCCACGCATCCGAGCCACTTTCGCGCCCGCCGCCGGTTTCCTTTTCACCACCAAATGCGCCGCCGATTTCAGCACCCGATGGGCCGATATTCACGTTGGCAATACCACAATCGGAACCACGGGCGCAAAGAAACGCCTCAGCCTCGCGCAGATCATTTGTGAAGATTGAAGATGACAGGCCCTGCGGCACTTCATTGTGTTTCTCAAGAACCTCGTCGAAGTCGTTGTAACGCATGACATAAAGGATCGGTGCGAAGGTTTCATGCACCACGGGGCCCACTTGCGCAGGCATCTCGACCAAGGCCGGATGCGCATAAGCACCGCCCAGACCAGTGACGGGTTCGCCGCCATGCACGGTGCCACCAGCCGCACGGGCTTCAACTAAGGCTTTTGCCATACCTTCAGCCGCGCCTTCGTCGATCAGCGGGCCGATCAGCACACCAGTTTCCAAGGGGTTGCCGACTTTAACGCTCGCGTAAGCCGCCTTGAGGCGCGGCAGGAACGCGTCGTAGATGCTGTCATGCAGGAACAAGCGGCGCAGGGTGGTGCAACGCTGGCCCGCTGTGCCCATCGCGGAAAACGCCACGCCGCGCAGGGTCAGGTCGAGATCGGCGGAAGGCGTCACGATAGCCGCGTTATTACCGCCGAGTTCCAGCAGGCTGCGACCAAAGCGGGCGGCAACTTTCGGGCCAACCTCGCGGCCCATCCGTGTCGATCCAGTGGCTGAAACCAGTGCGACCTTCGGGCTATTCACCAAAGCCTCACCCAAACGGCGGCCACCGATCAGAAGGCTGGACAGCCCCTCGGGGGCGTGGCGGCCCGCGTCAGCGAAGCGTTTCAGGGCGCGTTCCAGCAGGGCATGGGCGGCGAGGGCCGAGAGCGAGGCTTTCTCGGATGGCTTCCACACCACGGCATTGCCGCAGACCAAAGCGAGGGCCGTGTTCCAGGACCACACGGCCACAGGGAAGTTGAAGGTGGAAATAACCCCAATGACACCAATGGGATGCCAGGTTTCCATCATGCGGTGGCTGGGCCGCTCGGACGCAATGGTATAGCCATAAAGCTGCCGCGATAGACCCACGGCGAAATCGCAAATGTCGATCATCTCCTGCACTTCGCCCAAGCCCTCGGACACCACCTTGCCGACCTCTATTGAGACCAGGCGGCCCAGAGCGGCCTTGTTGGCGCGCAACTCCTCGCCCAACAGTCGCACCAATTCGCCACGCTGCGGCGCGGGGACATTGCGCCAGTCGCGATAGGCGCGGTGGGCGGCTTGGATGGCGGCTTCTGCGTCGGCTGCGGAATGTTCGGCGATAGGGCCAAGCGATTCACCGGTGATCGGGGTGCGGGTCGGCATCGTGCCCGGGGTTGCTGTGACGCCAAGCTGAGCCAGCAGGGTTTGCACTTCGGTATTCAGCGACATCATGGCCTCGTTTTGCGGGAATTTGCCGCAATAGGCAGGCCTACATGAGCGCGCGCAAGGGGGCGGCTGAGCGGGGGCATTGCTAGTGTGCTGCGAATTTTGCGCATATCGCCGAAATCACCCGGCATTATGTAGGGTAAGTCCCTACGGATCGCCCAAGGTTTCTGGCGAAAAACAGCAAGCTGTCTGGTTGAAAAATTTAACCCAAGCGCGAAAAGATCAGGCCAAGCCCCGGCACCGCCAATGAAGCCCCTGCCCAACTGAGGGCGGAAGGGCGCTGACCGGTGCGCAGCCAGAGCAAGGGCAGGATGATCACGGGAGAGGTCGCCGAAAGTGTCGCGATGATGCCGGTTTGCGAGCCTTGCAACGCATAAAGGAACAACGTCATGCCAACCAGCAGGCCGATAAAGGCGGTGGCAGCGGTCCAAAGCAGCGGTTTGCGGGTGAAATGTGGAGTCGGCGGGGCCAAGGGGGTGGCGGCGAGGGCACCCATCGCAAGGCCAGACGCGCCGACGCGGAACAGCGAGGCGAGGTAAGGGTCGATCCCCGCCATCATCACCGGGCGGGCGATCAGGGAACCTGCGGCTTGGCCAAAAGCAGCGCCAAGGCCGAACAGGATGCCAATAATTACAGTGCCTTGCAGGGTTTCCAACCGATGCGCATTGGCGCTGGGGCGACCCAAGATGGCGAAGGCTACGCCGCTGGCGGTCAGGCCGATGCCAAATATCGCGCGCCACGGCAGCGCCTCGCCCAACAACGCCCAGCCCATCAGCGCAGCCATCGGCGCGTTCAGCGCGAACACCGCACCCGCACGGCGCGGACCGATGCGACCAACGGCTGCAAAGTTCAGCGTGTCGCCAAGCAGGATGCCGATCACGCCCGAGACCGCGAGGGTCAGCAGTGCGCCGCTATCCGGCACGCCGAAGCCGCCGGTTGCCAGCACGATCAACGCCAGTAGCAGGGTGACGAACAACTGCCGGATCAGGTTGAAGTGAAACGCGCCAAGGCTGCGCACCGCATCGGCGGCAAACAGCCCGGTGGTCGCCCAGCAGGTTGCGGTGCCAAGCGCGGCGAGTTCATGCAGGGGCAGGGCCATATACTCTCCGAATATTGCCGGAGTTTTAGGCAAGTCTCTGGAACATTGCAAGAACTGCGGCGCGTTAAACCATCATTTCCTTGGTCGCGGTCAGCTTCACCGCAGGATAATCGCGCTCAATCCGGTCGATGTCCCATTTCAGGCGGGTCAGGAAAACCGTGTCACCGTCATTGTCCAAGGCGATATGGCCTTTGTTGACGTTGACGAATTTTTCCACCTCGGCCTTGGCCCCCGACACCCAGCGGGCGGAGGTGAATTGGCTGGGCTCAAACCGCACGGGCAGCGAGTATTCTTGCTCAATTCGGGAGGCCAAAACCTCAAACTGCAACGGGCCTACCACGCCAACGATAAAGCCCGAACCGATCATTGGTTTGAACACTTTCGCGGCACCTTCTTCGGCGAATTGCATCAGCGCCTTTTCCAGATGCTTGGCCTTCATCGGATCGCCCGCGCGCACCACTTGCAAGAGTTCCGGCGCAAACGACGGGATGCCGGTGAAACGCAGGCTTTCGCCTTCGGTCAGCGCATCGCCAATGCGAAGTTGGCCGTGATTCGGGATGCCGATGATGTCGCCGGCCCAAGCCTCCTCGGCCAGTTCGCGGTCGGCGGCGAGGAACATCACCGGGTTGGCGATGGCCATCTGCTTTTTGCTGCGCACATGCAGCAGTTTCATCCCACGCTGGAAATGCCCCGAGGCCATGCGCACGAAGGCCACGCGGTCGCGGTGCTTGGGGTCCATATTGGCCTGCACCTTGAAGACGAACCCCGTCACCGTTTGTTCTTCTGGATCAATCTGGCGTTCTTTGGCCTTCTGCGGCTGCGGTTCCGGGCCGTATTCGCCCATGCCGTCCATCAATTCCTTGACGCCGAAGGAATTGATCGCCGAGCCAAACCAGATCGGCGTCATCGAGCCGTTCAGAAAGGCGGTGCGGTCAAAGGCTGGCAGCAAAGCTTTCGCCATTTCAAGCTCTTCCCGCAGTTTCTGCAACTGCTCTGGCGCGATGTGATCGGCGAGTTTAGGATCGTCCAAGCCAGAGATCTGGATTGTTTCGGCGACCTTATTACGGTCTGCGCGGTCCATGATTTCCAGACGGTCATGCAGAAGGTCATAAGCGCCAACAAAATCGCGACCCATGCCGATGGGCCAGCTTGCGGGCGTTACGTCAATCGCCAGATTTTCTTGGATTTCGTCAATGATATCAAAGGTATCTCGGCTTTCACGGTCCATCTTGTTGCAGAAAGTCAGGATCGGCAGATCGCGCATCCGGCAGACCTCGAACAGCTTTTGGGTCTGACTTTCCACGCCTTTCGCGCCGTCAATCACCATGATCGCGGCATCAACGGCGGTCAAAGTCCGGTAGGTATCCTCGGAAAAATCCGAGTGGCCGGGGGTATCGACAAGGTTGAAGCGGTACTGGCGGAAATCGAACGACATGGCGGAAGCCGAGACCGAAATCCCGCGCTCTTGCTCCATCTTCATGAAATCCGAGCGGGTGCGGCGGGCTTCGCCTTTGGCGCGCACCTGGCCTGCCATCTGAATGGCACCCCCGAACAGCAGGAATTTTTCGGTCAATGTGGTTTTGCCAGCGTCGGGGTGCGAAATGATCGCAAAGGTCCGGCGGCGGGCGATTTCGGGCGGAAGGGGGGCGCGATTGTCAAGCATGCGCGGGCTTTAGCCGAAAGCTGCGATGGCGTCTACCTTTGCCGCGAAGGTGCGGTGCGCGGGGTTTTGAACAAAGCCTCTGGCCCGATGGAATCGAGAAATTGCCGCCCAGCCTCGGTGCCGAAATGCTGGTTCTGGCTGAGACCGGGAAAGCGCGCCTTCACATCTGCGGCAAGTTCCACCGGCAGGCGGTTCACCGTGGCATCGTTGACCATCAGGCTTTCGGCGGGCACGCCCTCGGCATAGATGATTTCGTGGTGGTCAAACACGATGCTAAAGAAATCGACAAGGCCGCCTTCCTGAATGAAAACAGATTTATGATCAACCAGATAGCGCGCTTGCACCAACAGCTCTGACGTGGCCAACCCCGCAGTGCGCTGGCGTTGATAAAGAAACATCCGGTGGTGCTGGCTGACCAAAAGATCGCCGGAATTGCCCAAAGTGCCAGCGGTGATCACGACCGGCGCAAAGGCCCCCACCGCACGCAGGGTGGTCGAGCCGATCCAGCGGATTTCCTGCCCACCGTGATCGCGTGACAGCACCTTGTCGCCGATCTTCAGCGACTCTATCGCGCGCTGTTGGCCCGAGGCCAGTGTGATCATGGTGCCGCGCGCGAAGGACACGCACAAAAGATCCGCAAGCCCGGTGTCTTGCGGCGCATCGTCAATTTTAAGCAAAGTGTAATCGTTTAAGCCCGCCATCGGCGACAGTGGCAGCACAAACCGCGCGCCGCCGGGCAGCGAGATCAGCACCAGATCGACCTGATCACCGTCGCTGCTCATCATCGTGTAGCGCGCCTCAAACATCAGCGCATCGCCAACCTCGCCCACGGCCGAACCGGTGCCGACCCGCTGCTGGCCTTCGGCGCGCGTCACCACAAGCCGCAAGGGCTTTTGGCTTTCATCCAGCGCGTAGAGATCGCCCGCGCAGACCTCCTCCGGGCCCATCAAACCGTCCCCAACATTCACGCCATTGATGACATAAATCGCATCAGCTGCCAGAACTTGGCAGGCGTGACCGGGTGCGGTTTGGGTTTGTATGACTGTCATGCTGTGAAGGTTACCGAATAATGGTTAAGTCTGCATATGAACCGCGCTGGGGCGGCGGCTCAAGACAGTAGAAACCAAAATTAGGGTTAAATTTTGGCTGGGCTGTGAAATTCGAAGCTTTGCTGCGGGTTACACTGCGCTGGATCGGCTGCTAGGCTGGGGCAAATCAAGGAGATGTGGCGATGGATCTGGGGATCAAAGGCAAACGGGCGTTGGTTTGTGCGGCGTCAAAGGGTTTGGGGCGTGGCTGTGCGATGGCTTTGGCGGAAGCTGGGGTTCATTTGGTGATCAACGCGCGGGGGGCCGAGGCTTTGGAGGCGACGGCGTCAGAGTTGCGCGCATTTGGGGTAAATGTGGTGGCGGTGGCTGCTGATATTACTTCAGAGGAGGGGCGCGCGGCTGTGCTGTCGGCGGCGGGGTCGGTGGATATTCTGGTGACCAATGCGGGCGGCCCACCGCCCGGCATCTGGTCGGATTGGGAGCGTGCGGATTTCATCAAAGCGCTGGACGCCAATATGTTGACGCCGATTGCACTGATGAAAGCGCTGTTGCCGGGGATGATTGCCAAAGGCTGGGGCCGGGTGGTCAACATCACCTCGCAATCGGTGAAATCGCCGATCCCGCAACTTGGCTTGTCGAATGCGGCGCGGGCGGGGTTAACGGGCTATGTCGGCGGAACCTCGCGGCAGGTTGCTGAATATGGCGTCATTATCAACAACTTGTTGCCCGGTATTCATGCGACGGATCGCGCTGTATCGCTGGATTCCGGCGTGGTGAAAGCGCGTGGCATCACCATGGAACAGGCGCAGGCAGAGCGTGCGGCAAGTATTCCGGCGCGGCGCTACGGGACGGCGGAAGAATTTGGCGCGACTTGTGCGTTCATGTGCAGCCAGTATGCGGGCTATATGGTCGGGCAGAATATCTTGCTGGATGGTGGGGCGATGAACGCGACGATGTGAACTTGTCGTGCGGGGGGACGGCTGGTAGGGAAGTCAGGATGAAACGCCGGGATGATCATGGCTGCCTTACCTGAACGCTTGGAAATACAAGCGCTTACCCGCTCGTTTGGCGGGCGGGCTGTGGTGTCTGATGTGTCGCTGCAGGTGGCGGCGGGGCAAGTGATGTGCCTGCTTGGGCCGTCGGGTTGTGGAAAATCCACGACGTTGCGGATGATTGCAGGGGTGGAAACTCCGGATCTGGGCCGAATTCTGATCGACGGGCAACAGGTATTTGGGCCGGGGGTGAACCTGCCGCCAGAGGCGCGCGGCGTCGGGTTGATGTTTCAGGATTTCGCGCTGTTTCCGCATTTGACGGTGGCGGGGAATGTGGCGTTTGGGCTGACGGGTGACAAGGCTGCCAAGATGCGCCGCGTCGATGAACTGCTTGAAAAGGTGAACCTTTCCGGCTTTGGCGTCAAGCACCCGCATGAGCTTTCGGGCGGGGAACAGCAGCGTGTGGCCTTGGCGCGGGCTTTGGCACCGCGTCCCCGCGTCATGTTGATGGACGAGCCGTTTTCGGGCCTCGACAACCGGTTGCGCGATGGCATCCGCGATGCCACGCTAGAGGTGCTGAAGGCCGAGGGTGCTGCGGTGCTGCTGGTCACGCATGAGCCGGAAGAAGCGATGCGGATGGCCGATGAGATTGCGCTGATGCGCGATGGCCGCATTGTGCAGCGTGGCGCGCCGTATAACGTCTATAATGCGCCTGTGGATCGCGCGGCGGCAGCTTTCTTCAGTGATATCAATGTGATCCGGGGTGTGTCTAAGGGGGCGTTGACCGAGACTCCGTTCGGCGCGTTTCTGACGCCGGGGCATGCCGATGGCGGCGAAGTGGATATTGTGATCCGCCCGCAACATCTGAAAATCGACTTTGACCGGGCCGGGCGTGGGCCCAATCCGACGGTGCCAGAGGGCACGCCTGCGCGCGGTGTGGTGCAGCGGGCGCGGTATTTGGGCCATGCCAGCCTTGTGGAATTTCGGATGGAGTTTGACGGCTCGATCCTGACGGCCTCGGTGCCGGGGGTGTTTTTGCCGAAAGCCGAGACGCCGTTGTGGCTGATGATCCGCCGGGATCGCTGTTATGTGTTTCCGGCCAGCTAGACCATGTCGTTTACAAAACGCGGCGACACCCGGAAGTGCCGTGCCGCCTCACGGTGCCCGTGCCCCTCCTCCACAAACGCTACAACCCGGCTGCGAAGCTCCATAGGATGTGATTTGCCCATCTCGATCCCCTATATCTGGAAAGATCAGGGAATCAGAAACCGTCCAAGATGGGAAGCCTGAATCATATGAACGGCGACTTGCTCTAAGATCTTGGGCGCGCGGTGTTAAGCTGGATCGCGAATCGTCTCAGCCTCAAGCCGCGCGCGGTAGTCGGGCAGGGTGCGACCGGGCTCGTCCGGGTAACGCTCGCCCGTCAACGTCACCGCCACGATACGATCCACCCGAAAGCTGCGGAAATCGCCGCGCGCCTCACAATACGCCGCGAGCGTCGAGATTTTCGCGTGCTTTTCCAGTGCCAGCGGGCGGATGTCGCGGTGGCTCTCGGTGCCGCGCGGGTCGATATAAGTGATGGCGACCCGCTCATGCGCTTTGATGGCGCGGCGCAGGGCGGGCAGGTGTTTTGGCGCGCGGTTGGAGGTCGCGCCGGGGAAGGCGAACAGATCGCCTTCATCCTTGCTGGGCGCGGGCGTGACGGCAGCGATGCGTTTGGCCAAAGCGCGGGCGGCCTTGGCGAGCGCTGCATCGGGGCCTTCGGTGGCCAAGCGCAGACCAAGCCGCAGCGCTTCCAGTTCGATAGCGTTCAGGATCATCGGCGGCAGCGTGATCGGCGCGCGCAGGATATAGCCGACACCGCGCTCGCCTTCCACCGGAAGCCCGGAAGCCATCAGCGTATTCATATCGCGCCAGATCGTGCGGATTGAGACGCCCAGCCGCGTCGATATCTCGGACGCGCGGTGCAGACGGCCATCGCGGAGGATTTGGATCAGGTCAAACAGGCGGTCGGTGCGGCGCATGGGCTTCCATCTGCGGATTTTCGGCAAGAGCAACTGACATATAGCTGTCAGCTATAGCGGAGAATACCGGCAGTTTACAGGAATTTCCGGTTTCATTCCGCCGGGTTCCCTGCCTAAGTCTATGCCAGACCTGCCGCAGAAGCGGCTTTATGGAGGATTAATCATGGGGTCATTAAGCCCGTTGCACCTTTTGGTGGTGGCGATTGTTGTGCTTGTGCTGTTTGGCAGAGGCAAAGTCTCGAACCTGATGGGCGAGTTTGGTCGCGGCATCACCGCGTTCAAAAAGGGCGTGTCGGATGGCACTTCCGAGATTGAAAAAGAAGCGGCGGCCAAGGCTGCGCGCGATGTAACGCCCGCCGAAGCGCCGGTTGAGACCGATAAAGACAAGGTCTGAGGCTTGCGGCTTTGACTGTGATCTGATGAGTGTCTGACTACGGGGCCATTGGGCCAGACGCCGCGAAGGGGCTTGCTGTAGATGTTTGGGGATATCGGCTGGGCCGAATTGGTGCTGATCGGCATCGTGGCGCTGATTGTGATCGGGCCGGAAGATCTGCCGGACATGTTCCGGCAGCTCGGTCGCTTCACCGCCAAGCTGCGGCAGATGTCGCGCGAGTTTTCCCGCGCGATGGAGCAGGCGGCAAAAGATTCTGGCGTCAAGGATGTGGCGGATGATCTGAAGGGCATGACCTCGGCCAAGTCGATGGGCCTGAACAAGGTCAAGGAAGCGGCGGATCGGTTTGAGAAATGGGACCCGATCAAGAACGCCGCCAAGCCTACGGTGGCGTCAAGCGTTGGCAACAAGCCCTTGGTGCCGCCACCGATGCCTGCGGCGGTTGCGACCGTTGGGACAGAGCCTGCGGTGGTTGCCGAAGCTGTAGCTGTGGTGGAGCCTAAAATTTTGGGGCCGGAAACCCAGGCTTTGATGGATAAAAAGGCGGCGAAGCAGGCGATTCTGGCCGAGACGGCGGAGAAGCTTAAGGCGGTCGATAGCGGCATTGCTGCGTCTAAGAAGGCGGAGGTGAAGCCCGCGGTGAAGCCTCGGGTGCGCAAGCCGGTCGCCGTGGTGGAAACTGCGGTCGAAACCCAACCCGCGCCAAAACCCCGCGCGCCGCGCAAGACCGAGAAGGCGGATGAAGCATGAGCCATACCGATGATGTGGACGCAAGCGCCGCGCCGCTGATCGAGCATCTGAAAGAGCTGCGCAACCGGATTCTGGTCTCGGTCGCAGTGCTGGGGGTGGGCTGTCTGGTAGGCTACCTTTTGTGGATTCCGATCTTTCATGTGCTGTCGATTCCGATGTGCAACGCGATGGCGGATTACGGGCAGAAGTGCCAATTCGTGCTGATCAAGCTGCAGGAAGGCTTCTTTGTCGCGGTGAAAATCGCGGTCTGGGCCGGGTTTGCGATGTCGTTCCCGGTGATCGCGTTCCAGCTGTGGCGTTTCGTAGCGCCGGGACTGTATCGCAATGAAAAGAGTGCGTTTTTGCCGTTTCTGCTGGCCTCACCTGCGATGTTCATCGCCGGGGCAGCCTTTGCCTATTACATGATCCTGCCGGGGGCGTTCCACTTCTTCCTGTCGTATCAGGGCGATTTCTCGAAGGCGATGAATCCGGGGGCTGTGCCTGTGGCCCCGTCGATCACCAGTGCGGCGGCGGGGGTGTTGTATCAGGGCTCGGTGGAAAGCTTCTTGTCTCTCACCATGCAATTCATTATGGCGTTCGGGCTGTGCTTTCAGCTTCCGGTGCTGCTGACGCTGATGGGCAAGGCCGGAATGATTTCATCAAGCGGTCTGCGGGCGACGCGGAAATATGCGGTGGTGGCGATTTTGACGGTGGCAGCGGTGGCAACGCCGCCGGATGTGATGAGCCAGTTGATCATGTTTTTCGCGATTTACCCGCTTTATGAGCTGTCGATCTTGATGATCGCCGGATTTGAGAAAAAGCGCGAGGCGGCGGCGCGGGCGGATGGCAGTTGGGTCGATGAGGATGAGTGACACATTGCTGCGGATTGCCGAGGCGCTGGAGCGTCTGGCTCCGGCGGCGATGCCAAGCCCTGATTTCAGTGCCGAGGCGTTTGCGTGGCACACCGGGCCGGATCGGCTGGAGCCTGTGGCCAAAGTCAGCCGGGTCGATATCGGCCTGTTGATCGGGGTGGATCGCGCGCGCGACACGCTTTGGGAGAACACCCGGTATTTCGCGCGGGGCTTGCCCGCAAATAACGCGCTGCTTTGGGGCGCGCGCGGGATGGGGAAATCGTCCTTGGTCAAGGCGATCCATGCGGCGGTGCGGGCCGAGGGCCATGATCTGAAAATCGTGGAACTGTCGCGCGAGGATTTGCCCTCGGTGCAACGCTTGCTGGCGCATCTGCGGGCAGCCCCCTATCAGTTCATCCTGTTCTGCGATGACCTCAGTTTCAGCCATGACGACCAGCATTACAAATCGCTGAAAGCAGTGCTGGATGGCGGCATTGAGGGGCGGCCAGAGAATGTGCTGCTTTATGCCACCTCAAACCGCAGGCATCTGATGCCGCGCGAGATGATTGAAAATGAACGCTCGACCGCGATCACGCCGGGGGAAGCGGTGGAAGAAAAGGTCTCGCTGTCGGATCGGTTCGGGCTTTGGCTGGGGTTTCATCCCTGCTCGCAGGACGAATATCTGGCGATGATCCGGGGCTATGCGGGCGCTTATGGCGTGGTTGTCGATGCGGACACGCTGCGCGCCGAGGCGATTGAGTGGCAGGCAACGCGGGGCAGCCGCTCGGGCCGGGTGGCGTGGCAATTTTTCTGCGATCTGGCGGCGCGTCACGGCGTTTCATTGTGAGCTATTGCCATTTCTGCGTGTGGGCCTGATCTTAGCGGCATCATGATTATAGAAATTCTCGTTCTGGCTGCGCTGATCGTTTTGAACGGCGTGCTTTCGATGTCTGAAATGGCGATTGTCTCGGCGCGGCCTGCGCGGTTGAAATCGCTGGAGGCCAAAAGCAAAGGTGCGGCGGCCGCGCTGAAACTGGCGGAGAATCCGGGGCGGTTTTTGTCAACTGTGCAGATTGGCATCACCATGGTTGGGGTGTTGTCGGGGGCTTTGTCGGGGGCAACCTTGGGTCTGCGGCTGACCAACTGGCTGCTGTCGATGGGGGTAGATGCTGATTGGGCCTCGACCGTGGGCGTCGGCGGCGTGGTGGTGACGGTCACCTATGTCTCGCTGATCATTGGCGAGTTGGTTCCCAAGCAACTCGCCCTGCGCAATGCCGAAGGCGTCGCCATTCGGGTGGCGCCAGCGATGGCTGTGCTCAGCAAGGTAACGACTCCGGTGGTGTGGTTGCTGGACTGGTCGGGCAAGGCGGTGCTGTGGCTGCTGGGCCAGCGCGGCGATATGGGCAACAGGGTGACCGAAGAAGAAGTGCATACCCTGCTGTCCGAGGCACATGAGGGCGGTGTGCTGGAGGACGGCGAGCGCGAGATGATGGCGGGGGTGATGCGTCTGAGTGATCGCACCGCGCGGGCGCTGATGACGCCGCGCCATGAGGTGCAGATGCTGGAGTTGGAGGCGACCTCGGCTGAAGCGGTGGCGTTGATCCGCAAGATCGCGCGGCCGCGGATGCTTGTGCAAAGCCGGGTTACGGGTGAGGTGGTGGGGATCGTCACCCTCGCCGACGTGTTCAACGTGGTGTCGCGGCGGGAAGCTTTGGATCTGCGGGCGCTGGTGGTGGATGTGCCGGTGGTGTCGGATCAGGCGGATGCTTTGGATGTGTTGGTGGTGCTGCATAATTCGGTGCATCACATCGCGCTGGTTTATGATGAATACGGCCACTTTGAGGGCATCATCACCACCGATGACGTGCTGGAGGCGATCACCGGGGCGGAAAGCTCGGCGGATGCGGACGAGCCTGCGTTGCTGGTGCGTGCCGATGGCAGCTTGCTGGTGTCGGGCTGGATGCCTGCGGATGAGTTCTGTGATCGGCTGGGGTTGTCGCGCGGGCTTGCGGGGGAATACGATACAGTCGCCGGACTGGTGCTGCATCAGTTGCGGCGGATGCCGGTGCTGGGGGATATCTTCGTGGCCGAGGGCTACAAATTTGAGGTGATTGACTTGGACGGGCTGCGGATTGACAAGATTTTGGTGAGTGAGGTTTGAGGTTGGGAGTGGTCCCAACTCGGGACCGTTGTTTTTATTGAGTTATTCCGCAAGGTTGGGGGTATGGTTAACCGGGGGTTAGTGCTTGGGGGGCTGGTGGAGCCTCCGGCGGGGATATTTAGGCCAAGATGAAAGCCATTTTTGGCGTTGCAGATGGGATTGGAGCGACGTCTTTGCAGACGCAGTCAATGGAGGAGTGGTGATCAGGACAGGTATGATGAATGAGAAATATTTTTAGACATGGAAGAATACTCATAATATTTCTGTTGTCATTTTCGATGTCAGCCTGTGATTCTGATACCTACTGGGAAGATGATACTTATATTGTCGCTTGGGTAGATACGGGTGATAACGTAATGGTTTACCGAAAGCTTGGTGACGGCGCGTCCATTGCGCGCATTGTGCCGGAGGTTGTGGCTGTTGCCTCTGACAATAAATACCTAACTGCGCGGGTTCGCCCGATTGGTGCGGCCATCAATGTATACTACTATTTGGTGAAATCATTGGATAATGATTTTCTAAATGGCAATGAAATAGCAATCGGGCCATTGAGAGAAATGGAATTTGAAGCCAAGAGGGAAATTCTCAATTTTCCAGAACCGGTAGATTTTTAGTAATGCACAATGTCTGTCAAGCCCGGCTCAAAACGCTTCGGATGATTTAACAAACGTCCTGCGCTTGTATCTCTTAAAGCGATGCCTGCCGGGGGCTGCTTGTGCAGATGAAGGAGCCTCCGGCGGGAGTATTTCGGCCAAGATGAAAGCGATAAGCGACCGTAAGGGAGCGCAGAGCGGCGGTTACTGCAAATACGCCATCGGATCGACGGAATCGACACCTTTGCGGATCTCGAAATGCACGAAGGCGGGGTCGCCGGCGCGGACGACGGCGATGGCTTGGCCTTTGGCAACTTTGTCACCTTTGGCGACTTTCAGGCCATCGACCCCGGCGTAAACCGTCAGGATGCCGTCGGCGTGGCGGATCACCACGATCGGGGTGCCTTGGGTGTCTTTGGTGACAGCGGCGACGGTGCCGTCGGCTGCGGCTTTCACCGAAGACCCTGCGGCGGCAGCAATGTCGATGCCGTCATTTTTCTTCTTCACATAGGCGCGGATCACCTTGCCGTTCACTGGCATGGTAAAGCGCGAGGCCGAAGCGGCGGTGCGGTCTTTGCCCAGATCGGCCGCAGGGGCGGGTTTTTCGCTGGCCTTTGCAGGTTTCTCGGCGGGCAGCGGTTTTTTCGCCGAGGGCGGCTCGGGTGTTGGCGAACCTGCACCGGGCACCGTGGTGACATCGACCGGGTCCTTCGGCGGCGGTGAGGCATTGGCGGTCGGGATGATCAGGAACTGGCCTTCGCGCACTTCCAGATCGGGGCCTAGGCCGTTCCAATCGGCTATTGAGCGGGCCGAAATGTTGTAGATGCGGGCAATGGAGAACGCGGTTTCGCCACGTTTGACTTGGTGGCGCACAGGCTCGGTGCCTGCGGGTTTGCTCGGCTGCGCGGCGGCGGGCGTGGTGGTGCCGACACGGTCCAGCGCAGTGGTGGCGATGGAGGAGACATCGACCGCGCCGGGGGTGGCGGCGGTCGGGGTTGCGGCGACGCGGGCGGGCAAAGCGAGGGTTTCGCCTTCGCGCAAGGTATCGGTGGGTTTCAGACTGTTATACTGTGCCAACTGGTCAGCAGGCAGGCCAACGCGGGCGGCAACCGAGGCTACGGTATCGCCGCGCTGTGCGACAGCGGCTTGGTAATTCGGATAAGACAGCACGCCGTTCGCATCGGTTGCGGGACGCGGATCGGTCGCGCGCAGGGCGGCACCCGAAGTATCCAGCGCGCCGTTGCCCGCGCGCAGGTCCCAATCAAACGGCTTGGTTGTGCCGCAGGCGGAGACCATCAGCAGGGCGGATAGGCCAAGAATCGGAAGGCGCGATAGGGTCATGCTTGCCTCTGTACCTTGCCCGGTTGTTCCGGGCGTCTTGTTGCGTTTAGAGCGGTTCAAGTTAACAAGGAAACGGAAATAGCTGCCTCTCGTGGCCTTTGATCGCGTTTTTCGATACTGCTTATTTTAGAAAACTTAAACCGCTAATCTGCACTGATGCCCTCTACCAGTGGCACAAACCGCACTGGGCGAAGTTCTTCGTAATCGTAGCCTGTCGCCAGCCTTGTGACCTTGATCAGGTGCTGCACTGTATCAGATTGGCCGACCGGCACCACCATGATACCGCCAACTTTCAACTGCGCCAAGAGCGGGCCGGGCGGGTCTTCGGCGGCGGCTGTCACGATGATGCGATCAAACGGCGCTTGGTCTGGCAGGCCGAAGCTGCCGTCTGCGGTCATCGCGACGATGTTGACGAGGCCCATGTCGCGGAACAGCTCCTGCGCCTCGCGCACAAGGCGGCGGTGGCGGTCGACGGTGTAGACGCGCCGCGCAAGGTGGGCGAGGATCGCGGCTTGGTAGCCGGAACCGGTGCCGACTTCGAGCACGGTGTCGCGCGGGCTGATGTTGAGGGCTTGCGTCATCAGGGCCACCACGGAAGGCTGGCTGATGGTCTGGCCGCAGGCGATCGGCAGCGGCATGTCTTCATAAGCGCGCTCGGCGAACAACCCGCGCACGAATTGGCCGCGATCCACCCGCTCCATCGCGGTCAGCACGCGGGCGTCGGTGACGCCTTTTGATCTGAGGGCAAATAGAAATCGCATCTTGCGCTCGGCCGCCGTCTCGTCTTCGGGCGCACCGTTCTCCATCATCCGAGCCTTGCCGTGAGGTCGGCGAGGGTGTCGTGTGCTGTGAGATCGCAGCGCAAGGGGGTGATCGAGATATAGCCGTCAAGGTTCACGGCGGCATCGGTGCCGGGCAGGGTTGGGGTGTGCTGCGGGCCGCCCTTGATCCAGAGAAAGCGTTTACCGGAGGGGGCGGTGTAGGGTTGGACGCCGAAATTGGTATCGCGGCGGAAGCCTTGCGGCGCGACCTTGTGACCTTTGACGGCTTTTGCGGCGCAGGGCGGGAAGTTGACGTTGTAGAAGATGCGGTAATCGTCGGTGGTCCACAGGCCTTTATCCAGCAGGGCGCGGATGATTTTGACGCCATGCTGGCTTGCTGCCTCAAACGGGTCATCCAGATCATCGGTGTCGCGGCCCATGTATTGCGACAAAGCGATGGCGGGGATGCCATGCAGGGCGGCTTCCATCGCAGCGCCGATGGTGCCGGAGTAGAGCACGTTTTCGGCGGAGTTGTTGCCTCGGTTGACGCCGGACAGCACCAGATCGGGCTTGGCACCTTCCAGCACATCATAGACCCCGGCCAGCACGCAATCGGCGGGGGAGCCTTCGACAGCATAGCGGCGCTCCGCCAGTTTGGCGTTGATCATCGGGTGGGTGTAGCTGATGCAATGGCCGACGCCGGATTGCTCAAACGCCGGGGCGACGGTCCAGACTTCGCCTTTCGGGCCGGCGATTTCTGCCGCGATGCGGGTCAGGGTGACAAGGCCGGGGGCGTTGATGCCGTCGTCGTTGGTGATCAGAATGCGCATCGGGCTGCCCTTTTATTATGGGACATTGATAAACTCTTGGGGGCTTGGCGGCAAGCAGTGCTGGTGGTTTGGCGTGGTTAAACCGCAATCTGTGCTATGCGTGCCGCTATTTTCGCAAGGTGGCGGGCGCGGGTGGCTTCGGTGCTGGCGTCTATGGCGTAATGCGCGAGCCAGAGGGTTTTGCAGCTTGGGTGGAGGCAGGGGCGAAGCCCGCGCAGGAATTGGCGGCGACCGGGGGCTGCGAGCAGCAGGTTGTATTGCAGGCTTGTCGCGCCAAGGCTGGTGAGGACGGCCAGCAGGCGGATATTGGGCAGGCCGGGGCGCATGGTTTTTCCGTGGAGGTGGAAGGCTATTCCGGGGCGTAACGTGCGGTCGAGCCAGCCTTTCAGGATCGCGGGCGGGCCGCTCCACCATGTCGGGTGGGTGAAGATCAGGCCCTCGGCCCATTGCAGGGCTTCGATGTGGGGAGTGAGACTGTCGGAGATGGCGTCGGGGTCGGGGAAGCTGAGCCATTCTTCGGCGGTGAGGCTTGGTTGGAAGTTCTCGGCGTAGAGGTCGATCAGTTTGGTTTGGTGGCCTGCGGCGTGGGCGGCTTTGATGGCCGTGTCGCGGCAGGCGGCGGTGAAGCTGTCGGGCGACGGATGGGCGTGGACGATCAGCAGGCGCATCAGGCGGGTTGGCCGCGCTGGCTTTGCGCCAGTTTGATCAGGGTGTGGGCAGTAATGGCGATCAGGATCACGCAACCGCCGATCAGGGTTTTCAGCCCCGGATTTTCGCCGAGGAACAGCCAGACCAGCAGCGGGCCAGCGATGATTTCCAGCATGGTGATCATCGAAACCTCGGCGGCGGGCAGATAGCGCGGGCCGATTTGCAAAAGGAAACAGCCTCCGGCGAGGATCACGCCGCCAGAGAGGGCGATCAGGGCGATCTGGTTTAGGTCCAGCGGGGCCATGGGGGCGAAGGGGTAGGCGATGGCGGAGGTGAGCAGGTAGCCGAGTGCGATCGAGGGCATCAGGTTGCCTGCGGGGGCCATGCGGATCACCACATAATAGGCGGCGATGGCGACGGCATTGGCGAGGGCGAACAGATCACCGGACAGATGCCCGCCGCCCAAACTGCCCGCCGCGATGATGCCGACGCCTGCGAAGACGCCGACGATGGCGCCCCAAGTGGCGGTGTCGATGCGTTCGCGCAGGATCGCCCATGACATCATCGCGGCGATGAACGGGGCGGTGGCGAGGATCAGCAGGGCGTTGGCGGCGGAGGTTTGACCCAGCGAGGCGAGGAAGAACACCGAGCCGATGCCTTGCAGGAAGATCATCGCAAGCGACGGCCAGCGCAGCAGGTCGCGCCAGTTGGGCAGGGATGCGCGGCCAAACAGGCCGAGGGCGAGGGCTGTGGCGACGAAGGCGGCGACGCCGCGCCAGACCGCGACGGTCATGGTGTCGGTCTGGATCAGGCGCACCACCAGCACGTCGGGGAAGAAGAACAGCACGCCCAGAACGGTGACGGCAAAGCCGTAGGCTTGCGGGTTGCGGCTGGATAGGGGTGGGCGAGCGGTGGTCATGGGTGTCTCCTCTGCCGGTGGTTATAGGGGATTGGCGGGCAGGGGGAAGGTCTGGGGGCGACAGGCGGAGGGGTGGATTTGGGGGCTTGGTTAAGTTCCTAGCAAGGCTGAAAAATCATTTCTCTTGGCACATAGGCGCACCTGAGCGGGATAGCAGTTTCCCTGACCTGCGCCAGCACTCTTGTTTGTCGCGCGGGCTTGTTGGTTTGTAAGCAGATAGAATGCTGGGGAAATTGTCTTAAGGTCTAACTCAACGAAAAGGAAAAAATCGGCATCTCCCTTGGTTTCAAGATTTACTGGCCATCTGGTGATTTCAGAAGGCTTAAGAAAAAACTGCCGCGTCTTAACTTCAATGGATTTGGCCTTGCCATCAATGATAGCGATGAGATCATGGCCTGGCGCACCTTCAGGACTCATATATGCAGCCACACCAAGGGAGTTCAGTTTTGCCAAAGCAAGCAGTTCGCCCAATGCTCCTGCTTGTTGGCTGGATAGTTTTTTCGAAGGTGGTGTTGCTGTGTCCGTCTTTTCAATGATCGCTGCTGCCCGTTGTACGATACGAAGGATCAAACCATTTTTGAAATCATCCAGCAGCGCCCCCTCTGTGAATTTATCTCGGCGAATGCAGACTGTTAAAATCTTTGACAGTTCCGATGGTTCGGCAGTCGTGAGGGTATGAGGATCGTTGAATAGTCGTGCAGCCTCGTCCGATGTCACCCATTCTGACCAATCGAAGTCCGGATTGAGCCACTTACTGGCGTCGGCAGCTGCAATGAAGTCCCGTGCGGCGGTTGTAAACTGGACATATGGCATTGCGATAACTTCATCATTGTCGCCTTCGGGAGATATCCATTCCCCTGCCGCGAAATTAGGATCAGAAATTCGATTACAAAACCCAGCCAAACTCTCCAGCGCAATGTATTCCAAATTCAATGCTCCTAGAATAGCCCCACCATAATGTATACTTGGGGCATACTGCTTAGCTGTCACATCCCGGAAGGTGATAGGGCTGTTTCGTGAACAACTCCGGCTTAAGTTTGTGCCAGTCCTTCATCGCCTGCAAGGGTGTCTTGCTGCCAAGGGCTGACTGCGGCAGTTGCTGA
>NZ_JAFCTX010000038.1:0-39967 GCF_049896245.1 Cypionkella sp. TWP1-2-1b2
GGCTTCTATAATCCCCGACGCAGACACTCAGCAATTGGCTGGAAATCCCCCGTGGCTTTCGAACAGAAGGCCGCCTAACATGAGCACCTGACCGGAACGAAACCGGGACAGGTCCAGAGCGCGCTACTCGACCACCTGACACACCACTGCGAGATCACTGAGACCGGCAACGAGCCTGGCGTTTCAAGAACCGCGCTTAACCCCGATCAGGGCCTGACCCGCCTTCACAACATGATCAGTTCCGTCGGCTCATGCCCTGATCTCCGCACATAAAGAGGGGTCAATTTTGGACGCCGACAAGGAGTTGGTTTTGCGCGCCGATTGACACAGTCTTTGCCGTTGGGGTGATCATTGCGCAGGTGTTTGGGACGCTGAGGACATTCTTTGACGCGGGCGTAGCTTTTGGCATGCCAACAGGCCGGACTTCTCCTGAATCCTGATTTTAATTCCGTCGATCAAGCAGACTGTGATCTCTATCAAATCACTGCCCGCAATGCTTGGCGCAGTTCTGCCATGACTACTTATAGTTATCCTGCCAAAAGTCGCAAGAATCTACATGTTCTGACGTGCGCATGGGTTGCGCGTATCCTGATTGAGAAGAACATCGCGGTAAGGATTGAATATGTCAGCAAAGGCCGTTTAAAAACGTTGCGCGCCCGCAAAGAAGTTACTCTGTCGGCTGGTGCTATCGCCGCGCCAAAAACTCTGATGTTGTCGGCATTGGGTCCGCCGCGCATTTGCAGCAACACGCCTTAAATCCCGCGTCGATCTTCCCGGTGTTGGGCAAAATTTGCACGACCGTGTTGAAATCTCTCTGATCTGTCAACTGAATGGCCCACACAGCTATGATAAGTACAAAAAGCCACGTTGGGGGGCGGTGGCAGGATTGGATTACGCGCTGTTCCGCAAGGGGCCTGCCGCGTCAAACCTGATCGACGTCAGCGCTTTTTGGTGGGGCAACCGTGCCGAGGCGTTGCCCGACGTGCAGTTTTTCATGGTGGTCGGCGCGGGGATCGAACAAGGCGTTGACGCGGTGCCCGGCGGCAATGGCTGTAAGGTCAATCTGGGTCAAATCCGCCCGCGTTCGCGTGCAGAAATCACGTTACAAAGCGCCGATCCGAGGGTGTCGCCTAAAATTCGCCCGAACTATTTCAGCGACCCCCATGATCTGGATGCCGTCACCGATGGCGGAATTTTCGCGGTGAAGGTGATGGATCAGCCCGAGATGCGGCGCTACATCGCCCAGCGTCAGACCCCCAGCCCAGCGGTCACCCGCGACGGCTTCCGCTGCTTTTGCCAGAGCCGCTTTTGCCAGACCGGGGCCCTTGCAGCTTTTCATCCGGCGGGCACCTGCCGGGCGGGCCGCGACGCGATGGCCGTGTTCGATCCTCAGTTGCGGCTGGATGGCATAACTGGCTTGCGGGTCGCAGATACTTCGATCATGCGCAGCTGATTTTCGGCAATCCCAATACGGTTTGCATTATTATCGGGGGAAAGGCTGCATATGGAAAAGGCCGCTGATCTGATCAAGGCGGCGCAATCTTTATGCCCCTGTGCGTGGAGTGAAACGCCCGGCTTTTTTGCCAGTATCGCAGGCAAACGCCCCATAGAAGCGATAAGGTGAGAGGCTGACAACGACCCAAGCGGGGCTCGTTACGGCTGCTTCCTTCCGGACCTGACCGGGTTGGCGAGGCGCTTACCCGCGCCAACCTCTCAAGCGTTGATATAGGGCCGGGTAATCGGATTCGCAAGGCTTCGCGAAGCGCTTGCGGGTTGGCGGTGATTTCGGGCAGCCGGGCGAAAACACAGGCGGCTAAGCCTTACCGCCCGCAAGCCCTTTCAGAAAGCCGATGGCGGATTTCAGCATCCCATCCAGCCACAGCCGCCCCGCATCCACCGCCGCGACATAAGCCTGCAACGCTCCTGCCGCCGCCGGGAATTGTTGCGCCAGTTTCGGCGCCATCACATAGGCGGTCAACAGCGCCACCGCCATCACCAGCATCAGCGCAAAGCCCGAGCGGAAGCTGGATTTCTTCGCGCCGTCCTCGCCCAGAGTCTCGGCAATCGCCGACTGGCCCGAACGTTTTTCGCTGCTGGCACGCAGGGTGGAGTTGATTTCCTCGATCTCCGGCAGCATTTCGCGCCGGGTTTGCGGTTTGACCACCGCCTCAGGCTCGCCCTTCATCCGAGCCAACCGCCGCGCCACAGCCCCTGCCGCCGGAGCCTCCAGCCCAAGTTCGGTCTGGGTCTCCACCACAGGCGTTTCCACCTTACGGGCCTCAACCTCGCGCTCGGCTTCCTCACGTAGCACCGCCAGCACGCTTTCATCAATGCTGCGCAGCGCGGGCTCGGGCACGGGCGGCGCGGCTTCGATTGGTGGCGGGGCTTTGGTCAACGGCGGATCAAGCTTTGGATCATCCACATCCGACTGCTCCTGCCCGGCTACATTGGCTGGTTCCAAACGCGCAGGACTTTGCATCGGCGCGGCAATCGGCGGCGGCGCATCAAACAGCGCCTCCTCTGCAGCCAGTTCCGCCTCTACCTCGGGCGACAGCTGGAACCAGGCATGGCCACAGTTGGAACATTGCACATCGCGCCCGCCATCGGGGATCGCAGCCGCATCAACCTCATATTCCGCATCGCAATTTGGGCAAACTAGACGCATTGTTGGGGTCCGGGGTCATTTCTGAGAGGCAGGCTGTTAACTTGTAGCAATGAAGCAAACATTCTGGAAGCCTTTGTGGCAAACTTGGCCCGAAGCGATTGAATCCGTTGCCACCTTGGGCAATGGTGCAACGCAATGCGGCCCAAACAGGATGAAACCCGGTGATTGCCTTCAACAATGTGGCCTACAGCTACGGTGGGGGCGAATTGCTGTCCGAGATTTCGCTGCGGCTGGCCCCCGGTTCGTTCCATTTCCTGACCGGGCCATCGGGGGCGGGGAAATCCACCTTCCTGAAGCTGTGCTATGGTGAACTGCTGCCCAGCGCGGGGCGGATCACCTTGTTTGACCGTGAAGTGCGCTCGCTTAGCCGCGATGACATCGCCCTGACCCGCCGCCGCATTGGCATGGTGCAACAGGATTGCCAGTTTCTCGACCATTTGCCGCTTGCCGCCAATGTCGCCCTGCCGCTGACCGTGGCGGGCAAAGCCTCGGTGCCGCAGGATCTCAGCGATCTGCTCGGCTGGGTCGGCCTTGGCCAGTTGGCCGATGCGCTGCCACCGTCCCTGTCGGGGGGCGAGCGCCAACGTGCAGCCCTCGCCCGCGCCATCATCATCGGCCCCGATGTGGTGCTGGCGGATGAACCCACCGGCAACCTTGATTGGGAGATGTCGCTGCGGCTGTTGACGCTGCTGGTGGAGTTGAACCGCATGGGCAAAACCGTGCTGATCGCCACCCATGATCTGAACCTGATCCGGCAGGCGAAAAGCCAGATCGCCGCCCGCGTGCTGCGGATTTCCAAACGCCGGGTGCAGCTTGCCGGGGCCGATCTATGAGCCTGCTGTCCCTGCTCACACCAGACCGTAAAGCTGACAGACAGGCCGACCGCGTGGTGCCGCCTTCGGGCCATACCGCATGGCTGACCTCATTCACCGCAGGGGCGATGGCGTTTCTGGCGGTGTTCGCGCTGGCTTTGTCGCTGGCTGCAGGCCGTCTGGCAGATCGCTGGTCGGATGCGTTGGAGCGCACCGCCACCGTACGGCTGTCCGCGCCCGAAGACCAAATGGATCTGCAAACCAAGGCGGTGCTCGCGGTGCTATCGACCACCCCCGGCATCGCCTCGTTTCGGGCAATGACCGACGCCGAACAGCGCGACCTGCTAAAGCCGTGGTTTGGCCCCGATCTGCCCGTCGATGCCCTGCCCCTGCCCCGGCTGATCGAAGTCACAGAAAGCGGCGCGGGCTATGAGAGCGAAGGCCTGCGGCAACGCCTCGCCGCCGAAGCCCCCGGTGCGGTGCTCGATGACCACACCCGCTGGCGCAGACCCCTCGCGGTTGCCGCTGGTCGTCTGCGCCTGCTCGGCCTGCTCTCCATTGCCCTGATCGGCACCGCGACCGCCGCGATGATCACCCTCGCCGCCAGTGCAGCCCTCGCCGCCAACACCCAAGTCGTCCGCGTGCTGCGGCAGGTGGGTGCGCGCGACGCCTATATCGCCCGCGCCTTTGTGCGCCGCTTTACCCTGCGCGCGATTTCGGGCGCGGCTGTCGGCACCGTCTTGGGCATGGTCGGCGTAGCCTTGCTGCCCTCGACCGACACCGCAGGCGGCTTTCTGACCGGGCTGGGGTTTCAAGGACTGGGCTGGCTCTACCCGCTCACCCTGCCCCCCCTCGTCGCCGTGGTCGCCTTCATAGCCACCCGTGCCGCCGCGTTCCGCAAACTCCGGGAGCTGACCTGATGCCGAAACCCATCCAATGGCTGCTGTCGCTGGTCTTCATCCTGCAAATGTATCTTGCCATGCTGGTGCTGGGCATCGTCTACCTGCCCTACGCCCTGATCAACCGCGACGGAGCGGTCGCCGCCTGCCACGCGTTTTGTGCTTGGGTGCGCATCAGCCTGCGCGCCATCTGCGGCCTGCGCACCGAAGTCCGCGGTGTTGTGCCGCAAGGCGAAGTGTTGATCGCCCCGAAACACCAAAGCTTTCTCGACATCATCCTGATCTACGGTGCGTTGCCCCGCGCCAAATTCATCATGAAGGCCGAGTTGCGCTTCGCCCCGATCCTCGGCTGGTATGCCCTGCGCATCGGCTGCGTCCCGGTCAATCGCGGCAAAAGGGGGGCTGCGATCACCAGGATGATGGCCGATGTAAAATCCGGCCTCGCCCGCCCCGGCCAGTTGATCATCTACCCACAAGGCACCCGTGTCGCACCGGGCGAAGGCCTGCCCTACAAGATCGGCACCGCAGCACTTTACAGCCAGTTGGGCCAGCCCTGCGTTCCGGTCGGCACCAATGTCGGCCTGTTCTGGCCGAAACGCGGCATCCTGCGCCATCGTGGGACGGGCGTGGTCGATTTCCTGCCCGCCATCCCGCCCGGCCTCAGCAATGCCGAGTTTATGACCCAACTGGAGGCGCAGGTCGAAGCCTGCTCCAACGCCTTGATGGCGGAAGCAGGATACAAATGACCACCTCCCGCGCCACTATTGAGCATATGCTCGACATCATCCCGCTGACGCTGACGGTGAAGAAGATGTTCGGCGAGTATGCCCTGTATCTGGATGGCATCGTGGTGGCCTTCGTCTGCGACGACACCCTGTTCATCAAACCCACCCCTGGCGCCAATGCGGTGCTGCCGGATGCCGAGCGCGGCCCGGCCTATCCCGGCAGCAAAGACTACATCATCGGCGCCGAAGCCCTGGACGAGCCCGATCTCTGCGCCCGTGCCTTGCGTGCGGTTGCCGCCGATGCGCCGCCACCAAAGCCCAAGAAACCGAAGGCCGCGAAGAAACCCAAGACGACCTGACACTCTAGCTCTTAGCCCATCCTCTCTGCTCAAATATCCCCGCCGGAGGCTTCCGCACTCTGGCCCAGCAACCCAAGGCCCGCCATGACGACCCCCACTTGGATCACAACGCTCGACGATCTGCACAAACATTACGGCACCCCCGGCAAACCCGCGCTTGCCAAGGTCACCGCACATCTGACCCCCGCCTATGCCGCCTTCATCGCCGCCTCGCGGTTCTGCATCCTCTCCACCGTCGGGCCAGAGGGCACCGATGGCTCCCCGCGCGGCGATGAGAACCCTGTGGTGATCCCGCTGGATGCCTAAACCCTGCTGATGCCCGACTGGAAGGGCAATGAGCGGATCGACAGCTTACGCAACATCATCCGCGATGGCCGTATGTCATTGATCTTCCTAGTCGCAGGCTCTACCACAGCCATCCGCGTCAACGGCACCGCCAAGATCACCGCAGACGCCGATTTGCGCGCCCGGTTTGACCGTGGCGGCACGCAACCCCGCAGCGTCATCGTGATCCGCATCGCCGAGGTGTATTCGCAATGCGCCCGCGCCCTGCAACGCTCGGCGCTGTGGACCGCGCCCCATGCCGAAAACCTGCCCACCCCTGGTCAAATGCTGCAAGACGCAACCCAAGGCGCGATCAACGGCGCTGACTATGATACCGAGCGGGCAACCCGCGCGCATTTAGGTTGGTGCTAGTTCTGGGCTGGTGGTAGTCAGCGCCGCGCCAAAGTGCCAAACACCCAGTCCCACAAAGCCGAAGTGACGCCGAAATTATGCGCAACATCATGATGATGCACGGCATGCAGCCGGATCAACCGACGCAGCCACGCCCGCCCGCCACTGCCCAAGTGATGCACCACATAATGCACCCCGACATAGGCCAGATAGCCCAGCAACACCCCCGCTGTCAGCGCCGCCGCCCATTCCGCGCGCAACATCCAAGTCAGCGGCCAATAGACCAGCCCGTAGAACACCGCCACCGTCACCAGCGTCGGCGTTCCGTTCAACTCGCGCGGGGCGTCGTGATGCGCGAGATGGATCTGCTGCAACACCGGGGCGTGGTGAAAGGCAAAGCGGTGGATCAGATATTCCGCCAAACTCCAGCCCAGCAGCCCCAGCACGATCATCGCAACTGACCCCAAGCCGCCCTGCGGTCCAAAAGCCAGCACAAGGCACAGCAGGATCAATGGCGGGTAGACGACAAAATCGAGGAAAAACGCCCAAGCCGGCATTTCCGCGCTGAGCATCTGCAAAATCCAAGCTTTGGCTTTGCGCGCGCTTTGCCAGAACCGACGGGTCTGCGTCGCGTAAGGGTCCATATCTGCCGCCTGCCTTTATGCCGATGGCTCTGCGGGACGCATCGGCTGTCATGACACTGTTACTCTCGCAGAGATTGCATAAAATATCCAGCCCACCGCGCAAGCCATTCATATTTGACGCGAAAGCCAGAAATGCTAGACTACATAAATTAGTTTTTTCAACGATATTTTCAGAAAGCAGGCTCCGATGGTGACTTTCACCCTCAACACTGACAGCACGCGCGGGCTTTATCTCGGCACTGCCGATCCCTCGGCGATAGATTGGCTCATCATCACCGGCAGCGCCTATACCGCCCCGGCGGGTGAGTTCGCGCTGACGATCTCGCTGCAAGACTATACCTATGGCGCGGCACCCAACCATTCCAGCGTGACACTCAGCGCATGGTCTGGCATCGTGAAAACCACATTGTTCAGCATCAACTACACCGGCTACATCGACAACGTGATCGCCAGCGCGGGCGGCGATAAGATCATCGGTCATGACGGCGGCGTGATCGGCAATTACATCCAAGGCGACGACATCTATGACGCTGGCGGCAATGATTGGATCGACGGCAAGGGCGGGCACGACACCCTGCTGGGCACTGGCGGATCAGACACGATCTATGGCGGCGACGGCAATGACGCGCTTTATGGCGACTGGGATCTGACAGCGCAGGACAAGGGCAATTACGCCGCAGGATCGGATCAGGTTTATGGCGGCTCGGGCGACGACACGCTGTTTGCCGATCAAGGCGACGACACGCTGGATGGCGGCATCGGCTATGATTTCCTGAACTATTCCGGGTTTTTTGACGATTTCGGCAACACGCTTTACCGCGTCACGGTGAACCTGACGACGGGCACAGCAACGGTGTTTGGCACCGACACATTCGATCTGACGACCTCGATCTATGGCACGCAGACGGTTTCAGGGTTTGAGCATGTCATGCTGACCGCAGGCGATGATGTGATCTACACCCAAACTCCGTCTTCGGTGCTGTTCCCGCCAACGCTGTGGATTCAAGGCATGGACGGCAATGACAAGCTTTTCGGTGGCACCCAACTGGATCAGATGTATGGCGGCACCGGCAATGACACCCTGCGCGGCGGTGGTGCGCCTGACAGCAATGGCCAGACTGATTTCCTTTACGGTGGCGCGGGCAATGACATCTATGTGCTGCTCGGCGATGCCAATCTGGTCGAAAACGCGGCGGAAGGCATCGACACCGTACAGATCGGCTATGTCACCAACCACACGCTGTTGCATGATTTTGAAAACCTCACCCTGCTCGCTGCTGCGGCGGCGTCAAACGGGACCGGCAATAGCTTGGCCAACACCTTGTTGGGCAATGCCTTTGACAATCGGTTGTTTGGCTTGGGCGGAAATGACACCCTGTCAGGTGGTGCTGGCAATGACAGTCTGGACGGCGGCATTGGGCAGGATCGGCTGCTCGGCGGCACGG
Source organism: Cypionkella sp. TWP1-2-1b2 (assembly GCF_049896245.1). Classification (NCBI taxonomy): domain Bacteria; kingdom Pseudomonadati; phylum Pseudomonadota; class Alphaproteobacteria; order Rhodobacterales; family Paracoccaceae; genus Cypionkella; species Cypionkella sp. TWP1-2-1b2. The sequence goes on from NZ_JAFCTX010000038.1 coordinate 8,225, forward strand.
GCCATGATCGGCTGTTGGGCGGCAGCGGCAATGATCTGTTGATCGGCGATCTGGGCAGCGACTCGCTATACGGCGGGGTTGGCAATGACACGCTGCAGGGCGGCAATGATGCCGATCTGCTGCAAGGCGGTCTGGGTCGGGATGAGTTGAGTGGCGGTGCCGGGGCCGACCGCTTTATTTTCGTCAGCGCCGCCGAGGTCGGGCTTGGTGGCCAGCGCGACCGCATTATCGGCTTTACCACCCACGAAGATCATCTGAACCTTAAGAGCATCGCCGCCGGGCAAACCTACCTGAACAGCAATCCGTTTGACGGCCATGCCGGTCAAGTGCGCTATGATGCGGCAACGGGGATTTTGCAGGGCGATATCAACGGCGACGGCGCGGCGGATTATGAGATCAGCTTGGGCGTCGGCACGGTGTTGGCTGCGGGTGATCTGATTTTGTAAACCCAGCCCCTGTCGTGGTCGGGGCGTTGGTAGCCGCCGCTTTGCACTCATAGGCAAGTCTGCCGTTTATGCGCGGACGGGGACAAGATTGCGGTCTGCGCCAAGATCAAGCGATGATTTTTGCAAGGGCTGAAAAAGGTAAGGCCGCGTAAACACGCGGCCTTTTCGATTTGATTTCATTGGATATTTTTCGGTCCACGCGCGGACCGCGCAATCTTAAGCAGCCAGCCCCTTGCTACCCATATCAAGGAACTTCTGCCGACGATCCCTGATCAAAGCCTCGGGTTTCTTGCCCGACAGCTCTTTCAGCATCGTCTCAATCGCCTTGCCGACCGCTTCAATCGTCTCTTTCCGCCCACGCTGCGCGCCGCCGAGCGGTTCCTTCACGATGCGGTCAATCACGCCCAATTTCTGCAAATCCTGCGCCGTCAACCGCAAAGCCTCGGCCGCCTCCCGCATCTTTTCGGCATCTTTCCACAGAATCGAAGCGCAGCCCTCGGGTGAGATCACCGAATACACCGAATGTTCCAACATCGCGATCCGGTTGGCGGTCGCAAACGCCACCGCCCCGCCAGAGCCACCCTCGCCGATGATCACCGAGATCAGCGGCACGCCAATCTCCAGACATTTTGCGGTTGATCGCGCAATCGCCTCGGCTTGGCCGCGTTCTTCAGCGCCCTTGCCCGGATACGCGCCGGGGGTGTCAATCAAAGTGATCACCGGCAGATGAAAGCGGTGCGCCATATCCATCAGCCGCACGGCCTTGCGGTAGCCCTCGGGCCGCGCCATACCGAAATTGCGCTCGATCCGCGATTTGGTGTCGTTGCCCTTCTCATGCCCGATCACCATCACCGGGGTGTCGTTAAAGCGCGCGAGGCCCCCCATCACAGCATGATCGTCCGAGAATCCGCGATCCCCTGCAAGCGGGGTATATTCCTGAAACAGCGCCTCGATGTAATCTTTGGAATGGGGCCGCTCGGGGTGACGCGCCACCTGACATTTCCGCCACGGCGTCAGATCCTTATACAGATCCTTCAGCAACTGATCCGCCTTGCGGTCCAACTGCTCGGCCTCTTTGGTCACATCCATCCCGGTATTGCTGCGCGCCATCGCGCGCAGTTCCTCGGCCTTGCCTTCAATTTCGGCCAAAGGCTTCTCGAATTCGAGGTAGTTCATCGAGCACTCCATCGCAGGCTAAATCATCGGCGCAAATCATCGGCAAGGCCCCCTATATGGCCGCCTGACGTGGAAAATGCAACCGACCACAACTATCGCCAGGCAGAGCGCCCTTTCGCGTTGTCGAGAGCAAAGCACGACGCTACCACTGAAGCGCAGCGCTGGTTTGGCAGGTATGTGAGGGATTGTGCGGGTATTTCTGGCAAACGACACCTCGCGCAGCGCACATGCGGGCTGCAAAGCGGTGATGCGATCACTGCACGCGGCGATGGCCGCCGTGCCGGGGCTTAAGATTTGCGGCACCCACAGCGTCGGCACCCGCGAGATCGACGAGGCCGCCTTCTATGCCGCAGATGCCGTGCTGATCAACGGCGAAGGCACCATCCATCATTCCGGCCAACATGCAACCTATCTGCTGGCGCTGATTGCCGAGGCGAAGGACGCGGGCAAGAAAGTGCTGCTCGTCAACGCGCTGTTCCAGCAATACGAATGCCAGTCCGACGATATTCTGGCCGATCTGGCCTTGCTCACGGTGCGCGAGCCGCGCAGCGCTGGCTTTGCCCGCCGCTATGGTGGCATGCCGCGCGTATTGCTCGATAGCGCCGCCGATCCGGCCTTTACCGAAGGCGGCACGGCCACGCCGCTGACGCATGGCTGGGTGATCGGCGGCCATATCGACAGCGGGTTGCTGAAAGACCCGTTCAAGCGCATCGAAGGCCACCATTTGAATATCCACAAAAGCCGGTTTGAGGATATCATCGCCACGTTGCGGACTGCCGAGTTGTATCTCACCGGGCAACATCACGGCGTTTACGCGGCAGCGCTTGCGGGGTGCCCGTTTATCGTCACGCCCTCGAACAGCCATAAGATCGAGTCGTTTGTGGAATGGACCGGCCTGCCGATCCCGATCTGCATGCAGCAAAAAGAAATCCTGCCCGCCGCGGCGTTTGCTCTGCGCAATCCCTCGATCTATGCCGAGTTGCAGGATTTTATGAAAAGCCAGTCGGTTCTGACCAGCGCGATGCTGGCCAAGGCTTTGGGCTGACAGCTGCGGTGACCGCAGTTCGGCAAGATTTGTGATATTGCACCATGCTAGCCCTTTTTAGAAGGAGCATGTCCAAGATGACCAACAGCTATGAAACCCGTCTGATCCGCGTGTTGGATTACATCCATGACAACCCCGCCGGGGATTTGAGCTTGGATGCGCTGGCCGATGTGGCAGCACTGTCGCGGTTTCACTTCCATAGGGTGTTTCATGCGTTGATGGGGGAAACGGCGGCGGCAGCGGTGCGCAGGATGCGGATGTATCGCGCAAGCGTTGCGCTGGTGCAGACCGCCGCACCTTTGGCCAAGATTGCCCGTGCCGTTGGTTATCGCAACCTTGCCTCCTTCACCCGCAGCTTTGCCGAACTTTATGGCACCCCGCCGGCCGCCTTCCGCGCCAAGGGCGAGCTGCGTCCTCTGCCCCCCTTGTTCAGAACTGGAGAACCCCTGATGTATGCTGTTGAAATCCGACAGGACCCCGCCCGCAGGCTTGCCGCGATGCCGCATAAGGGCGCTTATACCGAGATTGGTCGCGCCTTTGAGAAAGGCGGTGCCGTGCTGGCCGCGCGCAAATTGATGGGGGCCTGTAGTGGCATGGTCGGGGTCTATTATGATGACCCTTCGGCAGTTGCTGCGGCAGACCTGCGCAGCCATGCCGGGTTTGAGATTGCCTCTGGCCCGATTGATCCACCGCTGGAGTTGGTGAACCTGCCCGCCGGACGCCACGCGGTGCTGCGCTTTAAGGGCCCCTATTCCGGCCTGCCCGCCGCCTATGAACAGTTGTACCGCAACTGGCTGCCACAATCTGGCGAAACCCCTGCCAACAGCCCGGTATTCGAGATTTATCTGAACACGCCGATGGATACCGCACCCGAGGAATTGCTGACCGAGATTTGCCTGCCGCTGGCTTGAACACGGCTTAAACCCAAGGCCCAAAAACAGCACAACCCCGTGGGCTACCACGGGGCGTGCATCCTCCCGACAATGCGGCATCGGGCCTCCTCTCCCTTTGCCGCGCGGGTATCTCTGGGGCATACTGTCGCATGCCGCAGCGTCACACTGCCGTCACAAAACCCACGAGTCAACAGGATCTTTACGGCGCTGAAACATTAAGCAGCAGCGATCATTTCCGCCTGTTTCACGATCACTTCCGCCTGTTTGATCGAGGCAATATCAACCAACCGGCCCTTAAAGACTGTGGCGCCCTCGCCACGCGCCTTAGCATCGGCCATCGCGGCGAGAATCTCTCGCGCCTCAGCCACAGCGGCATCAGACGGGGTGAAGACCTCGTTCGACAAAGCGATCTGTTTGGGGTGAATCGCCCATTTGCCGACCATGCCCAAAGTGGCCGAGCGGCGGGCTTGGGCGCGAAAACCTTCATCGTCGCTAAAATCGCCGAACGGGCCATCGACAGGCAGGATGCCATGGGTGCGGCAGGCGGCGACGATGGCCACTTGCGCCCAATGCCACGGATCGGACCAATGTTTCACACCCTCGCGCAGCATGTAGTAGTTTTCCTGCGTGCCACCGATGCCCGTGGTCTGCATCCCCATCGAGGCCGCAAAATCCGCAGCCCCCAAGGACATCGCCTGCAAGCGCGGGCTAGAGGCCGCGATTTCCTCAACATGCGCGATGCCCGCAGCGGACTCGATGATCACCTCGAAAGAGATCGGCTTTACGCGACCCTTGGCGCGTTCAATCGCGGTGACAAGCGCATCCACCGCATAAACATCTGCCGCGCAGCCGACTTTGGGGATCATGATCTGATCCAAGCGCGGGCCGCATTGCTCCAGCAGATCGACCACATCACGATACCAGAACGGGGTGTCTAACCCGTTGATCCGCACCGACAGGGTTTTCTTGCCCCAATCGAGCGTATTCACGGCCTCGATGATATTGGCGCGGGCTTGGTCCTTGTCGGAAGGGGTGACCGAATCTTCCAGATCAAGGTTGATCACATCGGCTGCACTGGCAGCCATCTTGGCAAACAGCGCAGGCCGCGATCCGGGGCCGAACAACTGGCAGCGATTGGGGCGTGCGGGGGGGCTGGGTTGCAGACGGAAGGACATTTTTTCCTCGCAAGGATATTTCACAGTATTCGATGTATTCGGTATATTGTTGCTCATGGGACAGCAAGGTGAATTTGCAGCTGCAGCAATTCTCGTGCCGCAACGCCGAAACTGTCGCGCAATTCGCACTCGTCACAAAGTGCCTTGACGGCCCCCTCCATCTGTCTCAAACCGCTCAAGCTACCGTCTTCTTAGTCAGCACTAGTCTCGCGTTCAGCGCAAAATCCATTGAGACAGGAGTGTTTCGCCGTGAAACTTTTTGAAAGTTCATTCTACGTTGTTTCTCAAGGGTTCTTCTCGGGATGGAAGGTTCAGAGTAAGTTGACCGGAGCAACCTCCATTCCTAGCAGCCTTCAGAAAGAGCGGATTGGATTTGTGTGGATCCAAGTTCGCAAAACAAAGAAAGCTAGTTCAATAGATAGTGGAATGTCAGAAGATGTAATGTTTGGTAGTTTCGCAAAAGCAGTGCTTGAGCCTGTGTCAGAGGATGGCGAGCTTTGGGAACGCCATAGCCCCGACAATTTGGCAGACCATTTCATCTCCTTAGGCAATAAGTTCATGAAAAATGCTGCCGAAATGTTTCCCAAGACATAGCTATAATCCAGAAATCTCAGAAAGAGCTTCACCCTCATGACCAGAACCGTCTACCTGAACGGCGACTATCTGCCGGAAGCCGAGGCGAAAGTCTCGATCTTTGACCGTGGTTTTCTGATGGCCGATGGCGTCTATGAGGTCACTTCGGTGCTGGACGGCAAGCTGATCGACTTTGGCGGCCATTGTGTGCGGCTGGCCCGCAGCCTGTCAGAGCTTGAGATGCAGAACCCCCATACCGGTGCCGAATGGCTGGCAATCCACCGTGAATTGGTGGCGGTGAATGGCATTGGCGATGGCATGGTCTATCTGCAAGTCACGCGCGGAAATCCGGGCGACCGCGATTTTGCCTATCCGTCCGACGATGTGACGCCGACTGTGGTGCTGTTCACCCAAGCCAAACCGGGGCTGGCGGATAATCCGGCGGCGAAGATCGGCTTCAAGGTGATCTCGATTCCCGATATTCGTTGGGGGCGGCGCGATATCAAGACTGTGCAGCTTTTGTATCCGTCAATGGGCAAGATGGCGGCGAAAAAAGCTGGCGTCGATGACAGCTGGTTCGTTGAAGACGGCAAAGTGACCGAAGGCACCTCGAACAACGCCTATATCGTCAAGGGCAACAAGATCATCACCCGGCAGCTTTCCAGCGATATTTTGCACGGCATCACCCGCGCGGCGGTGCTGCGCTTTGCGGTGGAAGCGCAGATGGAGGTTGAGGAGCGGGCGTTCTCGATTGCCGAGGCCCAAAGCGCCGATGAAGCCTTTATCACCTCGGCCTCGGCTTTTGTGATGCCGGTGGTCGAGATTGATGGTGCGCAGGTGGGCACCGGCAAACCGGGCCATGTGGTGGCGCGGTTGCGTGAGATTTATCTCGATGAGATGCGCAAAGCGGCGGTCTGAAACTGCGGCTCGGGCATGCATGTCGCAAAGCCCGAGCCGTCATTGCTAAAATTGAAACACCGCCACCTGCGAGATTGCGAAATTACTTGCGTTCAGCAGATGCGCCAGTTCGATGGTTTGATCCGGATCAGCATTGCTTTCCAAGCCAACCGTGACCGTGCCTGACTGCGCATCGGTATTCGAGAACAGCGTCCATTGCGACAGATCGACAACACGCGCATCGACATCCAGTTCCAGACGGTCCTCGTTTCCATCGTAGTCCGACACGGTGATAGCTTCCGCATCGTCGCGTTCGTGCACGGTGATCATCAGATCATTGCCCGCGCCGCCCGACAGCGTGTCACCATCATCGCCGATCAACAAATCATCCCCTGCCCCAGCTGAGAGATGATCAGACGCCTGTGCGGCGGTTACCCATCCCTCCAACTGATTGTCGGTGGCAGAAACGATATCATTGCCGTCACCGCCATCCAGCGTATTTTGGCCAGAGTAATCCCAGATTTCATCATTGCCTGCGTCGCCATGCACGACATCATCACCAATCTGGCCATGTTCAAACGCGTAATCGGAAACCGCGCCATCCACCCAACTGACATCATTGCCCGAGCCGAGCGAAATCTGATCATTGCCTTCCTCGCCCAGCATAACATCGCTGCCGCGACCGCCAAACAGGCTGTCATCACCTGTAAGCCCCAGCACAAGATCATTGCCCGCGCCGCCGTAAAGCTGGTCATCCCCCGCGCTGCCATCGACAAAATCATTGCCGTCGCTGCCGCTTATAACGTCATCGCCTGCGTTCCCGATCAAAGAATCATCGCCGCCAAGACCGCTGATCTGATCGTCGCGTGCGGTGCCAAGCAGGGTGTCGCTGCCATCGCCACCCGTCAGCGTCTCGCCAGTATGATCAGGTTCGTCGGGTTTGTCGTCATCGTGACCAGACCCGGAAAAAGCGAAACCAAGTATCGGCAAGGCGAGTAGCAGCAGAAATTCCATCCTGGGCACCTGTAAAATTGACTCTGTACGCCATTAGGAGAGCGGCAGCGCGCGAACGTCAACTTTTGCGGTAATTTTGCCTTAAATTTTCCACAATTTCAAAGTGATGCGCCGATTGTTTCCAAAGCCTATTCAATCTGGCAGCGCGGCCAGCACTTTCTTCAGAATCGGAGCAAGCCGCAGCGCCCAAGCTTGCTGTTCGGCCTCGCTGGCGATCAGATCATTGCGCAGTTCGATCAAGGTGTTATGCCGACCGGGTTGCAGCGCGTGCATGTCAATCGCATCGCCGGGAAGGTGGCCTGCGTAGGGTTCATTGTCACCGATGCAGAGGTCGGCCTCGGCCAGCAAGCGGGCAACCAATGGCTTGGAAAACCGCTCGTCCAGGTGGCTGTACAGCACACCCACATGCCAAGGCCGGGACGGGCGGCCTTTCAGGCAGGGCGCGAAGGAATGGATGGCAAGGATCACCGTATCGGGCTGGCGGGCCGCCAACCGCGCATAGGCTGTGTGGTAGGGACGGTAGAGCGTGTTCAGCCGCCGCTCGGTTTCCACCGCACCCACATGCCGATTGGCGGGAATGATAGTGCCGTCGTAAAGCTTCATCACCAAGGTCGGGTCATCTTCGCCGCGGTTGGGATCAATCACCAGACGCGAGAAGTCTGAGCAGATCACCGGGCTGTCGAGTGCTTCGCCCAAAGCCCGCGCCAAGCCCGCCGCGCCCACATCATAAGCAATGTGGCGCGCCATATCAGCATCGCTGATCCCCAAACTGCCGCCCAAATCATCAGGCACCCGGTTGGTTGCATGATCACAGGTCACCAACCAACGTCCCGGCCTGTTTTCGCCCGAAATCGAAAAAGCCATGCTGTTCCCGTCACAATCCCTCAACTTCTTCTGTTTATGCTACCGCTACCAAAACCGCCAGTTGCTCCGCGCGTCAGTTTGTTCCATAAGACGCGCGGCCCACCACGAAAAATAGATGCGACGAAAAGGAAAAAGGCATGAGACGCCTTCGGAACGTAAAGATCGTGGCCACTCTGGGCCCAGCCTCCAGCGACTATAAAATGATCCGCGCGCTGTTTGAGGCAGGGGCAGATGTGTTCCGCCTGAACATGAGCCACGGCACCCATGCTGAGCAGGCCGCACGCCATGCCATCATCCGGCAGGTCGAAGCCGACACTGGCCGCCCGATCGCCATTCTGGCCGATCTTCAAGGGCCAAAGCTGCGGGTCGGCGTGTTCGCCAATCCGGCGGGTGAGACTTTGGTTGAGGGCGCGGATTTCCGCATGGACCTGAACAGCACGCCCGGCGATGTCGCCCGCGTGCAACTGCCGCACCCAGAGATTTTCGCAGCGCTTGAGCCGGGTGCTTCCCTGCTGGTCAATGACGGCAAGATCCGTGTGCGGGTCAAAGACTGTGGCAAAGATTACGCGAATTGCGTTGTTGAAGTTGGCGGCGTGATTTCCAACCGTAAGGGCGTCAACGTGCCGGACGTGGTGCTGCCGCTGGCGGCACTGTCCGCCAAAGACCGCGAAGATTTGGAATTTGCCTGCGAGTTGGGCGTCGATTGGCTGGCATTGTCCTTCGTGCAGCGCCCTGAGGACGTGATTGAGGCGCGGGTTTTGGCGCGCGGACGTGCCGCGATCCTGTCGAAAATCGAAAAGCCTGCGGCTGTCAAAGCCTATGACGCGATTCTGGCTGTCTCAGATGGCATCATGGTGGCGCGTGGCGATCTTGGCGTGGAACTGCCCGTCACTTCGGTGCCGCCGATCCAGAAACGTCTGGTGCGTGGCGCGCGGGCTGCGGCCAAGCCGGTGATCGTGGCGACGCAAATGCTCGAATCGATGATTGAGGCTCCGGTGCCAACCCGTGCTGAAGTCTCCGACGTCGCCACCGCGATCTATGAAGGTGCGGATGCGATCATGCTGTCAGCCGAATCGGCTGCGGGCAAATATCCGATTGAAGCCGTCACCACGATGAACAACGTCGCGATGTCGGTGGAAAAAGACCCGACCTATCGTCAGGTGATTGAGGCCTCGCGTCAGGTGCGGCGCGAAACCATCGCCGATGGCATCGTGGCGGCGGCGCGTGAAATCGCCGAAGCCACCAATATCAAGGCGATTGCCTGCTTTAGCCAAACCGGCACCACCGCCTCGCTGGTGTCGCGCGAACGCCCGCAAGTGCCAATTCTTGCGCTGACGCCGCTGATGTCCACCGCGCGGCGGATGTCGCTGACTTGGGGCCTGCACTGCGCCATCACCCCGCCGCAAGACCGCTTCAAAGGTGCTGTGCTCGCGGCAGTCAAGGTCGCACGGGAGGATGATTTCGCCTCGGTCGAGGATATGATCGTCGTCACCGCTGGCGTGCCGTTCAACGTTAAGGGCACTACCAACATTCTGCGCGTGGCACCCTGCGACGAAAGGTTGATTTCTTTCAGCGAGCCGGAGTAACTTCGACACAGCCACGCTTGGCCAGTTAGTCAAAGGTGTATCGGCATGAGCCACGATCAGATCCTTGTCATCGCCATTGTCATCTGCGCTCTGGCTATCCCCTCGCTGCTGGCGGCTTTTTCTGAAAGCCGCCCGCCACGCGCCGGGGCGATTATGATTTTGATCGGCGGCGTGCTGCTCACCTATGCGCTGACGCAGAAAGCCGGCGGATATAAGTTTGATCAGATTCCGCATATCTTCGTGCAGGTCATCGCGGATGTGATCAAGTAATCCAACCGGATTGCCTCTTGCACCCAAGCCCGCACGCCCCTATAGCACCCACTCGAATACCCCGCGATGCTGGCCAACGTGGCATGCCAAGCACCGCCTGAAACCATGGAGATGGAAATGCCCAAGATGAAGACCAAGTCGGCGGCGAAGAAGCGTTTCAGCTTCACGGCCTCCGGTCGGGTGAAAGCTGGCGTTGCCGGCAAACGCCACGGCATGATCAAACGCACGACGAAATTCATTCGTGACGCGTCCGGCACTATGTTGTTGAGCCCGTCCGACGCGAAAATCGTCAAGAAATACATGCCCTACGACCGGTAAGGAGAGCACCCGATGTCCCGCGTTAAATCCGGCGTAGTTACGCACGCCCGCCACCGCAAGGTGATCAAGAAAGCGGCTGGCTATTACGCCGCCCGTTCCACGAACTTCCGTACCGCAACACAAGCTGTTGACAAGGCTCAACAATACGCCACGCGCGACCGTAAGACCCGCAAGCGCAACTTCCGCGCCTTGTGGATTCAGCGGATCAACGCCGCTGTGCGTTTGTTCGATATCGAGTTCACCTACTCTCGCTTCATTAATGGTCTGGAGAAAGCTGGCATCGAGGTGGACCGCAAGGTTCTGGCCGATCTCGCCGTGCACGAGCCCGAAGCGTTCAACGCCATCGCAGCGCAAGCCAAGGCAGCTTTGGCCTGAAGCCTGTCGCTTTGATTTCAGGAAAAGCCCTGCCCTTTGCGGCGGGGCTTTTTCTTTGGACAGATCGCTCTGGATAAGCGTTGAAGCCTCCGGCGGGAGTATTTCTGCCAAGATGAAATCCCAAGCCCCGCTTGCAAATCCAAGCCCTGCCCGCTAGCACGAAGCCGCAGGAATACCGGAGATTGCTCATGCACGGCCTTGACACGCTGAAAGCCAAATACCTGACCGCCGTTGCCAATGTGGCCGATGAGGCGGGCCTGGAAGATCTGCGTGTGGCAGCCCTTGGCAAGAAGGGAGAGATTTCGGCGCTGATGTCAGGCCTTGGCAAGATGGAACCCGATCAGCGCAAGGCAGCCGGTGCGATGCTGAACGTGCTGAAGGATGAGATCGACGCAACCTTGCGCGCCAAAAAGGCGGCTTTGGGCGATGCCGCGCTGAATGAGCGCCTGCGCTCGGAATGGCTGGATGTGACCTTGCCGGGGCGTCCGCGCCGGGTTGGCACCATTCACCCCGTCAGCCAGGTGATGGCAGAATTGACCGCGATCTTCGCCGATATGGGCTTTGCCGTCGCCGAAGGCCCGCAGGTGGAGAGCGATTGGTATAACTTCGACGCGCTGAACATCCCGCCGGAACATCCCGCGCGGCAAGAGCATGACACATTCTTCATGAACCGGGCAGAGGGCGACAACCGCCCGCCCCACGTTCTGCGCACTCACACCTCCCCGGTGCAAATCCGCGCGATGACCGAACAAGGCGCGCCGATCCGCGTCATCGCACCCGGCCGCGTCTACCGCATGGACATGGACCAGACCCATACCCCGATGTTCCACCAAGTCGAAGGCCTCGCCATCGACCGCCAGATCAGCATGGCCAACCTGAAATGGGTGCTGGAGGAATTCTGCCGCGCCTTCTTTGAAGTGCCCTCGGTCGAATTGCGTTTCCGCGCCAGCCACTTCCCGTTCACCGAACCCTCAGCCGAAGTGGATATTCGCTGCTCGTGGGAGGGTGGTCAGCTGAAAATCGGCCAAGGCGACAAATGGATGGAAATCCTCGGCTCGGGCATGGTGCATCCGAAAGTGTTGTCAGCGGCGGGTGTGAACCCCGACGAATGGCAGGGCTTCGCCTTTGGCATGGGCATCGACCGGATTGCGATGCTGAAATACGGCATCCCAGATCTGCGCGCGTTCTTTGAGAGCGATCTGCGTTGGCTGCGCCACTACGGCTTTGCGGCTTTGGATATGCCCGATCTGGCGGGCGGGCTAAGCGCTTAAACCTTACGGCACGGGTGCGATCAGCGCTCGTGTCAGCGCAGAGAACTCATGCGCGATCATCATGTACAAAAGCGCGGTCAGCCCCAGCAGCAAACAGAGCTTGCCAACGTTCAGCCGTTTACGGTCCTTGGGGATTTCAAACATCGGGTCCATCATCCAAGCGGTATAGCTGATCATTGCCCACAGAATAAGGCAATCGCCCCATTGATCTGGCGACAAGCCGTTTCCACTGGGGAAACCCTGCCCTGCCCGCTTCCCCTTTCCGCCTCAATGCGTTAATCCCGAAAGCGATAATTTCCGAAGGGCCGTGCCATGAAATTCACCCTGTCTTGGTTGAAAGATCACCTTGAAACCTCGTCCTCGCTGGACGATATCCTCTACGCCCTCACCGATCTGGGGCTTGAGGTTGAAGAGGTGGTGAACCCGCTGGCTAAACTCGCCGCCTTTACCCTCGCAAAAGTGCTGCACGCCGAAAAGCACCCCGATGCCGACAAGCTGCAAGTCTGCCGCGTTCTGACGGATGAGGGCGAAAAGCAGATCGTCTGCGGCGCGCCCAACGCCCGCGCGGGCATCACCGTGGTTCTGTGCAAACCCGGCGATTATGTGCCGGGGATTGATGTGACGCTTGGCATCGGCAAAATCCGTGGCGTGGAATCGCATGGCATGATGGCTTCGGAACGCGAGTTGGAGTTGTCGGATGAACACAATGGCATCATTGAACTGCCATCGGGCGAGGTTGGGCAAAAATTCACCGATTGGCTGGCAGTCCATCGCCCCGGTCTGGCCGATCCGATGATCCACATTAAAGTCACCCCCAACCGCCCCGATGCTTTGGGCGTTCGTGGCATCGCCCGCGATCTGGCGGCGCGCGGCTTGGGTGTGCTGAAACCGCTGGCGATTCCGGTGATCAAGGGTGGCTTTGCTTCCCCGGTGCAGGTCGAAATCTCGGCTGATCTGAAAGCCAAAGCCTGCCCGCATTTCGCAGGCCGCACCATTCGCGGCGTCATTAACGGAGCCTCGCCCGATTGGCTGGCGAACCGCCTGAAAGCCATCGGCCTGCGTCCGATTTCGGCTTTGGTCGATATCACCAACTACTTCACCTTCGGGCTGAACCGTCCGCTGCATGTGTTCGATGCGGCCAAAGTTCACGGCAAACTGCGTATCCACGCGGCAGAGGGTGGTGAGCAGTTCGCAGCCCTCGACGGCAAAACCTACAGCCTGCGCGCAGGCCAAATGGTGATTGCCGATGATCAGGGCGTGGAATCCTTGGCGGGTGTGATGGGCGGTGAGGTCTCGGGCTGCACCCCGCAGACCACCGATGTATTTGTCGAATCTGCCTATTGGGACCCCATCACCATCGCCACTACGGGGCGCGCACTGAAGATCAACTCCGACGCCCGCTATCGGTTTGAGCGCGGCGTGGACCCGGCTTTCACCCTGCCGGGGCTGGATTTGGCAACACAGATGATCCTCGATCTCTGCGGTGGCGAGGCCAGCGACATTGCTCAAGACGGTGCTCCGATCAACACCACCCGCGCCTATAAACTGAATCCCGCGCGGGTGATAAGCCTTGTTGGCATGGACATCCCCGAAGCCGAGCAGCGCAAGACTCTGGAATCGCTTGGCTTCACGCTGAACGGAGATATGGCCACGCCACCCTCGTGGCGCCCCGATGTGCTGGGAGAGGCTGATCTGATCGAGGAAGTCGCCCGCATCGCCTCGCTGTCGAAACTGCAAGGCACCCCCCTACCCCGCGCAATCCCCGGCGTGCCGCGCCCCATTTTGACGCCGTTGCAAACCCGCGAGCGGACCGCGCGCCGCACCATCGCGGCCTTGGGCTACAACGAATGCGTCACCTACAGCTTCATCGACCTGACCTCTGCCACCCTGTTCGGCGGCGGCGCGGATGCGGTTAAAGTCGATAACCCGATCTCGTCGGAAATGTCGCATCTGCGCCCCGATCTGCTGCCGGGCCTGTTGCGTGCCGCCGCCCGCAACCAAGCCCGCGGTTTCGCGGATATGGCTTTGTTCGAGGTTGGCCCCGCTTTCCAAGGCGGCGAACCCGGCGAGCAGCACTTGCAAGCCACCGGCCTGCTGATCGGCCAATCCGGCCCCCGCAACCCCCACACCAGCCGCCGCCCCGTCGATGTGTTCGACGCCAAGGCCGATGCCGAGGCGGTTCTCGCCGCCATCGGCGCGCCCGCCCGTGTGCAGATCAGCCGGAAGGTCGCGGCGTGGTGGCACCCCGGCCGCTCTGGCGTGATCGGTCTGGGTCCGAATATGATGGCAAGCTTTGGCGAAGTTCACCCCAAGGTGCTGGCCGAAATGGGCGTCAAAGGCCCCGCCGTCGCCTTCACCATTCTGCTGGCCAATGTGCCGATGCCCAAGGTGAAAACTCCGACCAAACCCGCACTGGCCCTGTCAGACCTGCAAGCGGTCGACCGCGATTTCGCTTTTGTCGTGGGTAAAGAGGTCGAGGCTTTGACGGCGGTAAACGCCGCCATCGGTGCCGACAAGGTGCTAATTGAGTCCGTGCGGGTCTTCGACCAATTCACTGGCGAGAAAGCCGAGGCGCAAATGGGTGCTGACAAAAAATCCATCGCTTTGACGGTGCGCCTGCAGCCCAGCGACAAGACCCTGACCGAGGCGGATATCGAGGCCGTCTGCGCCAAGATCATCGAAAAAGTCAGCAAGGCCACAGGCGGTAGCCTGCGCGCCTAGACCCTACGTGCGGGGCGTTAACCGCCCCGCACCCAGTCAAAAGTATGGCCGTTTCCCATACCGTTTCTGGGTCATTTCCATACGGGAATTTGCGTGTAAATTCCGCATATTAACCCTGATTTCACGGCTTTTTGCGCCAAGTGCCGAACCACGCCCCAATCCGGCCAAAAAACCCGCCGGCCCGCGCTTTCGCAGCCCCGGCTTGCGCCTCAACTCCGTCCCAAGTCTCACCGACTTCGGCCACCGCAGGCTCCACCATCCGCTCCCAAAACTGCAACCACATCCGGCGCAGCATGAACACTCCGAACGCCAAAGCGATCAGCACAATGATGTTCACATATGGGATAATCCGCACATCCGGCCCGGCGACTTCCTTCACCGAAACCGCGTTCGGATAGATCGACAGCCACGCCAAACGCCAGCCGTAATGCGTCACCGACACCCATTTCGGCGCAGCCTGCAGCGATTTCAGATTGCCCGCCTCTGCTTGCAGGTTGGAACTGTCGTATTTGAAATAGGGCGGCCAGATCCAGCCGGTGTCCTCGTTGCGATACACAATCACCGAGCCGTTTTCATAAGCCGCCTCGATAAAGCGAATGTCCCGTGTCACTGTGCTTTCGCCGGTGCCCACATCAGGCGAGGAATAGGCCCAGGAATTTTCCGATCCCACCGTGGTCAGTCGGTTGTAAGTATTTGTAATCCTGACAATATCATGCTGCGGCAGCGTGTAATGCAGAAAGCCGCCCACCACGAGCACAACCAGAATTCGGAAGCTCCACTTCACATAGGTCCACATTCTGGTCTCTCCTTACTGATAGTTAACGAAATACACGGTCGCGCTGACCACGACCGCAGGGATGATGTAAACCAACCACAACAGCCGATGCCGCAGACTCTTTTTATAGGCCTGCATCCCTGTATCGATATAGGCATCACGGTCGCCCTCCACACCTCCGGCGTCGAATTTCTTTTCCAGCTTTTCGCGGCGCTCCGAGCGGGAATAAATCGAAACCAGTACGTAAACCACGGATAACAGGACGAATCCCAGAACCGCTGCCCGCAGAATACCGATCATGTCCGCTCTCCCAAATCTGTGCCCCCCAAATCTGCGCCCCTCTTAACAGCACCCCACGGCCCAACCACCGCGCCAAGATCGCGCGCAGGCTTCGGCTCGGGGCGGTGCCGGTTGTCCATCGACGGCTCTGGCCCAAACAACGCCTCGCGCGCGCCCTGCGCATCGACCTTATACTCGCGCTCTAGAAAGTCCGCGACATATTGGCGCTTTCGATCCGACCATGTGGCATACTGGGCGTAAAACAATTCCTTATGCACGATGAACATCTGCCGCACATCCATCGGTGCCAATTCTGACAGCAGCATGTTAACCAAGTCTCGCTCGACCCCGGCCGACGCCCGCAGCGTGTAGAAATAGGCCTTATGTTCCGAAGTGATTCGCGGCCAATCGCCCGCACCCTCTACCCAGCGCAAAAGCTGCGCCAGGCCCAGAAATTCATCCGGTAAAGCATCACCCAAACGGTAGGCAATCTTGCGCAAATCCGTGCGGCGCGCATCACCAATTTCAAGGTTCAACGACTCTGCCGCATCGACCAAAACAAAGTCCATCTTCTGCCGCAGCACCCCTGCCGCATCCATCCCGCGCGCCTGCACGATGGGTTCAACCAGCCCATTCCGCTCCAGCCATTCGGCAATCGCATTGCGCTGGCTAAGATCCATCATCGGAGAAATCGGCATCTTTCCAAGGCTTTGGCGTGGCATCGTGCTGATCACACCAGGAAATTTCACATCGCGAAGCACATAGAGGCCGCCGAAATGGCTGGTCCAGAAACTCGGTTGCTGAAAGGTCATCGCGGGCAGATTGATCGGCACCCGCGTGACATCACCGGTCTTTTTCGCCAGTTCAATCATCTCGGCCATCAGCAGATCATCACGCCACCCATCAGGTTCCTGCCGGAATCGGTCGATCAGTTTGGCAAGTTTGCTGGCATCGGCGACATGGCCGCCGATGGTGTCGGCATCTACGGTGATCTGTCGAATTTCCAACAGCTTCGCGGGGTTCGCGATTTCATAGACTGAATTTTGCAACTCCCCAGCCACCGCATCCCGCGCGGTGAGGGCGAAAAGCTGTGATTCATTCGCTTCGATGAACTGCTGCAAAATCCCGCGCGCGGTGGAGAACTTCATGTTGAGCAGAGGCGCGGATTTTTGACTGGTGGTCAGCAGGATGAATTGGCGATTGCAGCCATTCGGGTTCAGATAAAGATCATCCCCCAATTCATCGCCAATTTCCGGAGAATACCCCGAGATGTCGATATGGAAATCCTTGAGCGCTGTTTGTTTGCCGATCAGGTGTTTAAGCGCGCGATTATACCGCTCGACCAGCTGAGGGGACGAAATCTCAATCAGATTGCCAAACATAAGTCCTTTTTCGATGAGGCGTTTCATTTACGCCTTCCCGCGTTTAGGCAAGCAGATGATAATAAATGGGATCAGCAAGATAGCGCCAAAAATTTCAGGAAAAGTGTTGCTCATTGTAACGGAAACCGAAGTTGCATCTACCGGAAATGCTCCAGGAACGGTCGAAAGAGCAATCTCAGCCAAAACCGCCCTACCAAAGAACCACGTGATCATCACACCCAGCGATACAAAACCAAATGAATCTGTGAACGGCTTTACAGAGCTTTTTGCCAGAAAATACGCAACAAAACCGCATGCAAACCAGGCTATGATAGCAATGACAGCTTGACCAATCATCATGCCTTCCCCTCCAAATACCGCCGCTTTGCTTCTTCTTGCCTTTTGAAATCACGCGCCATGCCCTCAATCGCGACTTCATCCGATTTGTCGGCATAGCGGAATTCACTGTCGGCGTAGCGGTTGATTTCTTGGATCACCATTTCAACCGTAATCGGCGTCGTCAGCCCCTTAATCATCACCAGCTTTTCGTCATAGGGCTTGAACAGGAACAGATCGGGGTTCTCCATCCATTCATCCGGCAGTTCAAAATCCATCGCCCGCACCTTCACCGCATCGGTGATGTTCTTGATCGCGCGTCCGGTAAAGCGTTCATCTGCTTGCTGAATTGCCTTCAGATAGCTGCCGAGTTTCGCCAGCGTATCCAAGGAACCCAGATCACCCTGAACCTTATCCCAGACCTTCAGCAAACCATCTTCATGCGGTTTGGAATAACCCTCAAAACTGGCGGTCACCGCGCGTTTGATCTCTTGGGCAGCGAACAGATCGTGGTTACCGACTGGAATCGCGTGGTTTTTACCCAACAACAGCGAAAGGATGTCGATATAATCCTCACGGCTTTGCGGTCCATCGACCAGAAAACGCGCGCCCGCGCGTTGGCGCAAGGCATCATCGACGTTCTCCGGGTAATTCGAGAACATCCCGAAAGTACAATTTCCGCGCACCACAGTATTGGCCCCGGCGAAAGCGCCCATGAATACCGCCGTTACTTCCTGTTGACCTGCCGAAGATTGGCGGTCGCCGCGCTTTCCAGCGACCTGATCAATGTCGTCGATGGTGCCGAAGGCAATCACGCCGGGGTCTAATACGTTATCAATAAACGCTTTCGCATTCTGACCGGATTTCCCCTGATACGAGTCGATTTGGTCGATTGAGAAGTTTTGATAGCGGAATGGATAGCCTGCGGCCTTGCAATAATCATTCAGCAATCCAGCCATCATTTGGATCAGCGTGGTTTTCCCGGTGCCGGGTTTGCCATCGCCCATGAAGGTAAAGATAAAGCCGCCCAACTCGGCAAACGGATTGAGTTTGCGTTCAAAGTCATAGGCCATCAACATTTTAGCCAACCGAAGGCTTTGATATTTGGCGATGTGGTTGCCGACCACTTCCGACGGCTTTTTGAATTGCATCGTCAAAGCGCCGCCTTTGGCCGCACGCGCAGGCTTGAAGCCCGCAATCGACAACGCATCCGCCTCAACCCGCCATGCGCCGCCGGTAAATGCCTGCAAACGGGGGGCCGCCTCGGCGCGCAGCGCGACGCGTTGCATCAGGGCCTCGCAAAACGCGCCAATCACCGCAATCAGACGCGGTTCATCACTGGCGAGAACGGCGATATCCTGATCCAATTCCCACAACGCGCCTTGCAGGGCCAAGGGGGCGTTGTCAGTAAGGATTTCCTCAACTGCGCCGATCTCGACGGTCGTCGAACCCATTGACGGGGCGATTAAAAATGCTGTGGCATTGGCGAAGGTATAGAGTGTCATCAGGGCTTCGGCGGCAAGCAATTCGGTGAATTCCGATCGTTTGCCTTCAGGCAGACGTCCCTCAAGATTGGCTTTTTTCAATTCCGCCAGCCCAGATTGCGCGGCAAAGGTTTCCGCCATCGCCAGTGCAATCGCCAAACCGCGCCGCAGACCGTGCAGGGCCGAGGCTTGCACCGGCGAGACCAACCCGTCGCCCAAACCTTCCACCCGTTCCAGCAGCCGCACGCCACCGGGGCGGGCGGTGCTGCGCGTCACCAGACCGGGTGTGGTGGAGCGGAACATCGGGCGCGTGCCGATGCCGGGCGAGCGTTCGGTTTTGACCTCAGCCATCGCCTTGGCCAAACGCGGGGCATGATCAAAACCCGTCAACAGGGCCAGCGCCGCATCATATTGTGCGCGGATGGTTTCTTCCCGCAGTTCCATCGTATCGCGCGCGCCGGTCATGTTGTCTCCAATCCCTATTTATTCAAACACTTAAGCATGGCTTCATCGCGCAGGCATGATACGGTCGCCCGCGCCCACCACGAATTTGCGCACATCACGAAACCCCGGTGGGTTCAGATCGGCGAGCACTTGATAGGGGCGCTCGGGCAGGATCACCATGCGTTCGATCCGGGTCGCCCCGCTGTCGCTGGCAATCGGATCGAGCTTGTAAACTTGCCGTTCGGCGCTGGAGAACCAGCCGTCTTTGACCGCTTCCTCACGGTCAGAGATCAGGTCTTCTACCGTCCAGACCAACGCCCAATCATCGCCATCCGGCGCATTGGCATCGGCCAGCACCTGCGCAATCGGGCCGGATTGCAGCGTGAAATCATGGCTGTGCATCGGGCCAAGCGTGATACGGCGCAGGCGTTTGGGGTGCAAGCCCGCGAAATCCTTGTCGAACCCTTGGGCGATGGTGAGCAGCTTCAACCCCAGCGTGGATTGCGCCATCAGATGCGCCTGCGCCATCGGCCAGCGGCGGTCATCATTCGGCAGCGGCTTTTTGCCGCTGTCCTCGACATCCATCAGGTAAACCACGGGTAGATTGGCTTGGGTGTCATAGACCGCCCAGTGCAGCAGGAAATGCTTGCGATCGCCGCCATCGCGGCGGACATCTTCGATCCACTGGCAATCAGGGTCGTTACGCGGCCAGAAGATGCCGCCCGAGGCGAGGGATTCGTTATAAAGCCGCTGACTTAGCGCGAATTGCAACTGCACAGGCACGGTCAAATCCCGCACGATCTGGCGCACCATGCGGTCTTTCAACTCGGTTTCCGAGGCCATGCCGCCGAGGTGCTTTTGCACCTGAGCGGCATCCAGCGCCATCATCATCAACTCTTGCGCCACCGGAAAGCCCGAGTCGTGGCGATCAAAGGTCAGTCTGGCTGAGCCTTCCGCCCGTCCGGTCATCAGATATTTGTAATTCAGCGCCTTGAAGGTGCCGGTCAGCGCCGCCAAATACCGTCCCAAAATCCGCGCCTCGGTACGGGTCAGACGGCCTTCGGCCTCAACCTCACCGGCCACGCGGATCAGGTGGCGGGTGATCCGCTCAAACTTGGCAAAATACCGCCGCGCGGTGAGCGTGTCGTAGAGTTCTTGGTGGTCGTCGGTGAGTGGGGTTTCAGGCATTTCTTGCAGCTTTCTTTACTAACGAAGCATTGAGCCATCTTGGTCAATGCCAAAGAAAACACGCATCCACTCAGGCGCTGCCCCGAAGTGCATAGGTTCCTCGCGCGCCAATCGTCTAAATACATTCGAAAACCCCAACCGCGCGGTGACGCCACCAATACCGCCCATCAGAAACCAAGCTGGAACAAGCACGCAAATAGCGGCGACGAAACTCGCAACACCCGTCAAGCCAAACCAATGTGACATTGAAACTAAATCCATCCTCCCAGAAATCAATTCGGCAAAAGTGCCGCCAACGCCCATTGCGCTGCCGACACATCCCCACAACACAAAGACCCGGCGCCCCTCAGTCACCTCACTCCCCATACGCATTCTTGTCGTGCTTCTCGACAATCTTGGCAAACCGCCGCGCGAAGCGTTCGTCCGCCTTGGCTTTCTGCTCCAACACCTCGCGGGCAAACACCATATGGCCTTCGTGGGCTTCCAGCATATCGGCCATTTTCTGATTTGTCGCAGCCCCAATCGCGGCCATCGCCACCTGCGCCTCTTGGTCGGTTTTCACGCCGATTTCGTTGATGCGGTGGGCCACGTCCTGCTGCTGCGCGGTCTTCAAGCTGGCGCTCAACGCGTCATACAAAACCACCCGCTGCTTGGTGTCCGTTTGCAACTTGTTGATCAGAACCAACTGCGTGGCGGCTTGGTTGGTCAAACTATCGACCCAGGTTTTCCCTTTTTCGATATACCGCTCCAGAGTCTGCGATTTCGCCAGTTGCACCTGTTCGTCCTGCACCAGCGCGTTGTAACGCCCGTTCAAGCCCGCCAATTCAGTCTCCAGCTTGGTGCGCGCACTGGCGTCTTGTTCGACAGAAATCTTGTTCTCAAGTTCGATAATCTTTGGGTCCATCCCGCCAACCTCGGCGCGCACCGCTTCCAAAGCCATCACCGTCGCTTCCCGCTCGGTCAAGGTCGCGCCAAGGTTCGCCTCAACCGTGGTCTTCTGGCCGTTCAGCATATCGAGCTGGCCCTGCAACAGCCGCACGATGATGTCGGATTTGCCAATCAAATCCTGCAATTTGCTGTCGATCGAGGCCGTGCGCATCCGCTCTTGCCGCATCGATTCCGATTTGGCGTTGGAAAACATCCCGATGAAGCTTTCCATCCCGGTCTTCGAGCGCATCTCGTCGAAGTCCTTGGAAAACCCCGCCGTCACATCATCCAGCCCCATGATCAGCTCGGCGATATTGGCGTTCATCAGATCGGTGTGCTTGTGGACATCCTCCAGCGAGGCGCTTTCGATATCAATCGAGGTGCCGGCATCCAGCTTGGTCCGCGCCTCTTCGATCCGCCCGGTGATCGCGGAAATCTTCGTCTGCGCCGCAGCAACCTGTGCCTGGCTTTCCTTGATCTGCGTGTCGAAATCGGCCATCGAACCCTCCGTTATGAATGTCGTGCCATGATATAGGCATGTTAAGTCTAGTTACATCACTTCGGCCGGGAAAATTCACATTGCTCCGCATGCAACTGCGCGGCACTCTGCCCCGATGACCGATCACGCCATCCTTGCCGCAGTCGCCGCCCGTCGCCAAGAGCTTATTGGGCTGACACAGGATCTGATCCGTATTCCGACATTGAATCCGCCGGGGCAGCATTATCGCTGGATCTGCGACTATCTCGCGGCGCGGTTAGAGGCTGCGGGCTTTACGCTGCAATTCATGCGCGCTGTGGGCGCGCCGGGGGATTCTGATGCCTATCCGCGCTGGAACCTGATCGCGCGGATCGACTCAGGGTTGCCCGGCGATTGCGTGCATTTCAACAGCCATCACGATGTGGTCGAGGTCGGCCACGGCTGGACCCGCGATCCGTTTGGCGCCGAATGCGACGGCGACCGGATTTATGGCCGGGGCGCTTGCGATATGAAAGGCGGACTCGCGGCATCGGTGATCGCAGTCGAGGCGTTTTTGGCAAGTGCAACGCCGTGGCGCGGCAGCATAGAGATTTCGGCGACAGCGGATGAGGAATCCGGCGGCTATGGCGGCGTGGCTTACCTCGCCGAGCATGGCCACTATGCGCATGTGGATCACGTCATCATCCCCGAACCTCTGCACAAAGACCGCATCTGCCTCGGCCATCGCGGTGTATGGTGGGCCGAGATTGAAACCCATGGCCGCATTGCGCATGGCTCGATGCCGTTCTTGGGTGACAGCGCCATCCGCCATATGGGCGCGGTGCTGGAGGAGATCGAGCATCGGCTGTATCCGCTGCTGGCGCGCAAGACCACGGCGATGCCGGTGGTGCCGGAAGGCGCAAAGCAATCGACGCTCAACATCAATTCGATCCACGGCGGGGCGGCGGATTTGGCCCCCGGCGACACCTCATTGCCCGCTCCCAACGTGGCAGATCGCTGCCGGATCATCATAGATCGCCGCTATCTGATCGAAGAAGATCTGGCCGAGGTGAAGCAGGAAATCAACGATATCTTGGCGCGCGTGAAAGCTCAGCGTCCAAAGTTTTCTTATGAGATCAAGGATTTGTTTGAAGTTCAGCCCACCATGACAGACCGCGCGGCCCCGATTGTCACCTCCACCGCCGCCGCGATCAAGCGAGTTTTACAGCGGACTGCGGAGTATGTTGTGTCACCGGGAACCTATGATCAAAAGCACATCGACCGCATCGGACGGCTGAAAAACTGCATCGCCTACGGGCCGGGGCTGCTGCATCTGGCGCATCAACCCGATGAATGGATCGGCGTGCAGGATATGGAAGATAGCGCCAAGGTGATGGCATTGGTGCTGCAAGACCTGCTCGGTTGATTTCATCTTGGCGAAAATACTCCGGGGTCCGGGGCAGCGCCCCGGGGCGCTCAGCTAAACCGGAATGTTGTCAATCAGACGCACGCCGTCCAGCCAAGCGGCGGCCAGCATGCGCCGGGGCCGTTGCATCTCATCCGAGGGCATCAATGTCTCGGCATCACGCAATTCGATGTATTCCACCCGTTCAAACCCGGCGTGCCGCAGCTTTTCCGCCGCTTCGCGGATCGCCATACGGTCGGACTGGCCAGCGCGGATATCCTCTGCTGCAGTAGAAATTGCGGCAAAAAGCACGCCCGCAATCGCACGGCCCTCCGGCGTCAGGCGATTATTGCGCGATGACATCGCAAGCCCATCCGCCTCACGAATGGTTTCGCAGCCGACGATTGTGATCGGCACATTCAAGTCGCGCACCAACTGCAAAACAACCTGTAATTGCTGCCAGTCTTTTTGCCCGAAATAGCCCCTGTCGGCCATGGTCATGCCGAAAAGCTTTGTGACCACGGTGGCCACGCCGTCAAAATGCCCCGGACGCATCCGACCCTCCAACGGTTCAGACACCCCGCCCACCGAAACGGTCGAGGTGAAACCGTCGGGATAAACTTCACCCGGCTCTGGCGCGAAGATCACATCGACACCCACCGTTTGCAGCAAAGCCGCGTCGGCTGCCTCGGTGCGGGGATACTTCTTCAGATCATCCGGGTTGTTGAACTGCTTCGGGTTGACGAAAATCGTCACAATCACCCGCTGACATTCCGCCTTCGCCGCGCGGGCCAACGACAAATGCCCGTCATGCAAAGCGCCCATCGTCGGCACCACACCCACCACCTGCCCCGCAGCTTTCCATGCCCGCACCAAAACGCGCAGATCGGCGACTGTCCGAATGATCTGCGTCAAGGCTTTTTAACCTTCACAACATCCGCAAACGAATGTTCCTCGGCTGGGAACGTCCGCGCCCGCACTTCGGCAGCATATTCGGCAATCGCCTCCGAAGCCAAAGCCCCCAAATCGGCGTAGCGTTTGACAAATTTCGGGCGGAACTCGGTGAAAAACCCAAGCATGTCGTCAACCACAAGCACCTGCCCGTCGCAGGCCACCCCTGCGCCAATGCCAATCGTCGGGATGTTCAGCCGCTGCGTGATCCGGGCCGCTAACCCCATCGGCACCTTTTCCAACACGACCGAGAACGCCCCCGCAGCCTCAATCGCCAGCGCATCCTGCATCACCAGATCGGCCTCACCATCGCGGCCCACCACCTTGTAGCCGCCCAAAGTGTTCACCGATTGCGGCGTCAGCCCAATATGCGCCTGCACCGGAATCCCGCGCTTGGTCAAGAAAGCGATGGTTTCCGCCATATGCACGCCACCCTCCAGTTTGACACAAGGCGCGCCCGTCTCGGCCATCAGCCGGGCCGCGTTGCGGTAGGCCTGCTGCGGGCTTTCCTCATAACTGCCAAACGGCATGTCGATCACCGCCATCGCCTTTTGCAAGCCGCGCACGACGGATCGGCCATGCAGGATCATCATCTCCATCGTCACGCCAATGGTGCTGGGCATCCCGTGCAGCACCATGCCAACAGAATCGCCGACCAGTGCCATGTCGCAATGGGCATCGACCAGCCGGGCTACAGGCGTGGTATAGGCCGTCAGCACCACCAAGGGCGCTTGACCTTTACGGGCCCGAATATCAGGCGGCAGCACTGCGCGAACGGGAGAGGTTACACTCATCTTACAGGCTCCGCGATGACTTTTGTGCCAATCATATGGGCACAAGCCACCGGGGACAGCAAGATTATTACGCTGCATTGCAGCAGCAATCCCGCTTGACGCCGCGATGATCTGCGGGCGCTATGCGGGACAAGCAAACCCAGAGGCGCTAATGTCGAACATTGAACGCGTGACCCGTGACGGCATCCAACCCGAAATCACCCGCCCGGACCCGTCGCGCCTCGTGGCGGGCGATCCTGTCCACACCACCTGGAACATCGAAGATCGCGATGGGCTATATTGTGGGCTCTGGCAATCTACCCCCGGCACATGGCGGATCAGCTATGTTGAATGGGAATATGTCTATATTCATTCCGGCCATTCAGTGCTGAGCGATGCAGATGGCGTGCAGACCGTGTTGAAAGCAGGCGAAAGCTATATGATCCGCCCCGGATTTTCCGGCACTTGGCAAGTGATAGAGACCACCCTCAAAGACTATGTGATCAAGGCCTAAAGCAAAAAGGCCCCCGCAGTTTTGCAGGGCCTTTTGATACACGTCGCTTGGAGATCAACCGTTGCTTGTCGTCCCGTCAACCGACGCCAGTTCCGGCAACGGTGGGCAGTCGGCCTCGTCAATGCCTTTGCGCTTACAAACGGACAGCCGCTTTTTCTCTGCCTTGGCGGCATTCTTCGCATCAAGCTCGGCCTGCTTTGTGGCAGCGGCAGCCATGGCGGCCTCTTGCTCGACCAGCATCTGCTCGTCTTGCGGCTTGCGCGCGATATTCTCGGGCGTTTCCGGCACAGCCCGGCCCCAAGCGTCATCCATATAGGGGCCTTCGATGGCGAGACTTTCTTCCAGCGAGCGCACCTTCACCCGTGTGCCCAATTCGATGCGGTCATAGAGGTCAATCGCGTCTTGGTTGAACAGGCGGATACAGCCCGCAGAAGTGGCATGGCCGATGGTCTCATTCTGGATGGTGCCGTGGATGCGGAACAAGGAATCGCGCCCACCGCGATACAGATACATCGCCCGCGCGCCCAACGGGTTGTCCAGACCGCCTGCACGACCACCCGCATATTCGGCGTAAAGATCAGGCCGGGTGCGGATCATATTGGCCGTCGGCTGCCAGGACGGCCACTTCGCCTTGCGCCCGATCACGCCATTGCCACGGAACGACAGGCCCTCACGGCCCACCGCGATGGCGTAGCGCATCGCGCGCCCGTTTTCCTGCACCAGAAACAGCTTGCGCGCGAAAGTGTCGATCACAATCGTGCCCGGCGCATCATCGGCGGTATACTCCACCTCGGCACGGGCGCGGTCTGCCGACAAAAGCTCGGCATCGACAGGCTGAATATAGAAGCCTTCGTCCTCAACCCCTTCATAACCGGGCACGACCGCAGGCGTCACGGATTTCGGTGTCGGAGTACCGCAAGCTGCAAGCAGGCTAAGCGACAATGCGCCAATAAGGCGAAAAATGGGGCTGTTCACGTGGCAGAGACTCGGCTGTGAGGAAAATTATCCTTGCACCTAAAGCCTGCGGTTTGGCTTCCGTCAAGCCCCGTGAAATGATTGAAAATACAAAAGGCGTTGAATCTGCCGATGCAGGGTGATTCTTTCTGGCGCGCGCCTGAATTATCTTGTTTCGCAGCAAAATCGACGCGGAAAAAAGCGAGCAGAAATTCGGGAACGTTTTTGTGAGCAATGCGTTACCTAGTCGTGAACGCCGCACGTCGTGGCGCAAAAATGAGGAAAAGAGACATGGGAATTGAAAGTTTGCTGATCTTCCTGCTGATCGGCGCGATTGCGGGCTGGTTGGCTGGACAAATCGTGTCTGGCTATGGCTTCGGTCTGCTGGGCAACATCGTGATCGGCATCGTCGGTGCCTTCATTGCCGGAGCAATTTTTCCGCGCATTGGCTTTGTTTTGGATGGCGGCATCCTTGCCTCCGTCGTGCATGCAACGATCGGTGCAGTGATTTTGCTGTTCCTGATCAAGTTGATCAAACGCGCCTAAGCTTTGCAGGTTTGTAAAAAAGGGCCGGGGATCTCTCCCGGCCCTTCGTTCTTTAACCCACCACGTTAAATGCCGGGCCGTAGGGATATTTGGTAATATCCTCGTTGCCGTCTTCGGTGATGAACAAAATATCATGCTCGCGGTAGCCACCCGCGCCGGGTTGCCCATCCGGGATCGTCAACATCGGCTCCATGCTGATCACCATGCCCGGTTCCAGCACCGTGTCGATATCTTCACGCAACTCCAGCCCTGCCTCACGCCCGTAGTAATGGCTGAGCACGCCAAACGAATGGCCATAGCCAAAGCTGCGGTACTGCAGCACCTGATGTTCCTCAAAGAACGTGTTCAGCTTGGCCGTCACCTCCGCACAAGACGCCCCCGGTTTCAGCAAGCTGATGCCATATTCATGCGCGGCGACATTGATTTCCCACATCCGCAAGGACGCCGCATCGACCTCTTGCACGAACATCGTCCGTTCCAGCGCCGTGTAATAGCCCGAGATCATCGGAAAGGTGTTCAGGCTAAGAATATCCCCACGCTTCAGCTTGCGGCTGGTCACCGGGTTGTGCGCGCCATCGGTGTTGATGCCAGACTGGAACCAAACCCAAGTGTCACGATATTCGGCATCGGGAAAGCGCTTGGCAATCTCCAACTCCATGGCGTCACGGCCCGCCATCGCAATGTCGATCTCCCTCGCACCTTCGCGCACGGCCTCGCGAATGGCAAAACCACCAACATCGGCAACCCCTGCGCCATGCCGGATCAAATCCAACTCGGCCTGCGATTTCATCATCCGCTGCTCCATGGTCCCGCGCGAGATATCCACGCCGCGCTTGGGCTTCAGGAAGTGGTTCAGCTTTTCCGATTGCAGCAAGGTCAAATGATCGGCCTCGCAGCCAATCACCCGCCCCTCGCCCGTCACCGACAAAATCGCCCGCCAGTAATTGTCACGCTGCCAATCGGTGTAGGTGATGTTGTCGCCATGCCCGCGCCGCCACGGTTGGCCCGCATCAATCCCAGCCGAGATCGTGACGCTTTGCGTCAGCGTCACCACCAACCCATAAGGCCGCCCGAATGAGCAATACAAAAACCCCGAATAATAAGCGATATTGTGCATCGAGGTGAACACGCAGGCCTCGACCCCATGCACCTCCATCAGATCGCGCAGGCCCGCCAGCCGCGCGTCATATTCATCGGCGGCAAACGGCAAAACCCGCGCGCCTTGGTGGAAACGATAGTGTTCTGGACGTGTTGTCATCATCAGACCTCATGCTTGGGGTCAGGGCATACGCCCCGGAACCCCGAAAGGTCCCGGCGTGCAGGACGAAAGCAGGTTGCCCTGCAAGCTTTGGGAAATACCCTTGTGACGACGCCATCGCCACGGCTTGAGCTAAGATTAAGTCCCGCAAGCCCGCTTGGCAAGCCTGCGGAATTCGCGCGAATTCCGTCACGATTTCCGCGCGGAAATCGCCTTCGCGTCAGACCGCTTTGCCCGCGAAATCTTCCGGCCCGTGCCGCTCTGGCACCTGCTCCGCCTCATCGCCCCAGTTTTTGTTGACGATCCGCCCGCGTTTGACCGCAGGCCGCGCTTCAATCACATCCGCCCAGCGCTTGAGATTCTTGTAAATCCCAACATCCAGAAACTCTGCCGAATTGGCATAGCTGCGACCCAAAACCATGCTGCCATACCACGGCCAGATCGCCATATCGGCGATGGAATAATCCGCCCCCGCGATAAAAGGCACCTCAGCCAAGCGGCGATCCAACACATCCAACTGACGCTTGGTTTCCATCGCATAGCGGTTGATCGGATATTCAAACTTTTCCGGCGCATAGGCGAAGAAATGGCCAAAACCGCCGCCGACAAACGGTGCCGATCCCATCTGCCAGAACAGCCAGTTCATCACTTCAGTCCGATCAGGCCCGCTGGCTGGCAGAAACGCCCCGAATTTGTCAGCCAAATGCACCAGCATCGACCCCGACTCGAACAACCGCACAGGCTCTGCCCCGGTCAGATCCAACAGCCCCGGGATTTTCGAGTTCGGATTAACCCCGACGAAGCCCGAGCCAAACTGATCGCCCTTGCCGATATTGATCAGCCAGGCGTCATACTCAGCAGCATAGCCAGCCTCCAAAAGCTCCTCAAACAGGATCGAGACTTTCTGGCCATTCGGTGTTGCCAGCGAGTAAAGCTGGAAACCATGCTTGCCGCGCGGCAGCTCTTTGTCATGCGTCGCACCGGCGATGGGGCGGTTGATATTGGCAAACTGGCCACCATTGGCGGCATCCCAAGTCCAGACTTTCGGCGGAACATATGGCGTGGTCGACATCGACAAATCCTTTTGGGGCGGCCTGCCCCGGACGCCAAGAGGTAAGCATAAATCCGCCCTGCGACAAGGACGCACGCTTGCACAAAAACCCACAGCCCCCATCTTAAATTGGCACAACACAGGAGAATGGCATGCAGTGCCCTGTCGATAATGAGACTTTGGTGATGGCCGACCGCAACGGTGTCGAAATTGATTATTGCCCGAAATGCCGGGGCGTCTGGCTGGATCGGGGCGAGTTGGACAAGATCATCGAGCGTGCCGCCAGCGCCCCAGCCGCCGCCCCGCGTGAGGCGGCCCCGGTCTATCAACCCGAGCCGGGCTATCGCACCGAACCCAGTCGGCAGGCGCCCCTGCGTGATGAGCCGCGTCGCAGGCATGACGACGATGATGATCGCTATCACGGCAAAAAGAAGCGCCGCGAAAGCTTTCTCGGCGATCTGTTTGATTTCTAAAAACAAGCTGGCTCCTGCTTTCTTCTGCTGCCCTCTGGTTTGACCGGGGCAGCAGTTTCGCCGTTTCCGATCCGTCGCTAACCCACCCGTTGCAGAGCGGCAGCAGCGCGAAATGACGAATAGGGCCAGGCTTCCGGCACATCGACCAAACCGTGCCGCACCGGGTCCATCTGGCAGCTGCGCATATGCAGCGCCATATCGGCGGCATCGGCAATGCGATGTTGCCATAAACCGCGCTGCCAGACACCTTGGGCAGTGCGGTTGATCCGGGAACTGCGGGCATCGAATGGCAGGCTGGCCGAAAACCGCGCCTTGATCAGCCGCCAGCGCCCGCCTGCATCATTGTCCCCGTCGGGCAGCGTCCAGATCGTGTGCAGATGGTCAGGCATCACCACCCATGCCGCGATCTGAAACGAATGCTCCGCCCGCGTCAGCCGCACCGCTTGGCGCAGCCGTTCGATTTCCAGCACCAGCAGATCATCGCCGGGCGTGTTCAGCGCGACGGTGAAGTAGTGCGTATGCGGGGCGGCGGGGCGGATGTGATATGTCATCCCAACAGCTTGCCACGCCGCCGGTTAACAGAGCGTTACCGCCAAACCGCCTAACCCAAGATTAAACCGCCCGACTTAAACCGCCCAACCTAAACCGCCCAGCTTAAACCGAACGCGTGATCCCGCCATCCACCCGCAAATTCTGCCCGGTGATATAGCCCGCCGCATCCGAAGCCAGAAAGCTGACGGTCCCGGCGATTTCCTCGACCCGGCCATAACGCCCCATCGGAATCCGCGCGCGAAATTCTTCCTTCTCTGGCAAGCTGTTGATGAACCCCGGCAAAACGTTGTTAATCCGAATGCCCTGCGGCGCATATTTATCGGCGTAAAGCTTTGTAAACGCCGCCAAACCCGCCCGCGCCACGCCAGAGGTCGGAAACGCCGGATCGGGTTCAAACGTCGCAAAAGTGGTGATGTTGATGATCGACCCGCCGCTGCCTTGGGCTTCAAAAATCGGCGTCACCGCGCGAATGGGGCGCACAGCGGACAGGAAATAAATCTCAAAGCCCTGATGCCAACCCTCATCAGTGATGTCCAACAAAGCCGCGCGCGGACCATGCCCTGCCGAGTTCACCAGCACGTCGATGCGGCCAAATTTGGCCATCGCCGCATCCACCACACGCTGCACATCGTCATTGCTTTGGTTCGATCCGGTCACCCCAACGCCGCCCAATTCCACTGCCAAAGCCTCACCCTTGCCAGACGAAGACAGGATCGCCACCGCAAAGCCATCCGCCGCCAACCGCCGCGCCGCCGCCGCCCCCATGCCCGAGCCGCCTGCTGTGATCACCGCAACCTTTTGCATTTCTGCCTCCATCTGTGCTTTGCTGGAAGCTGACACGCACAACCGCCAAACACCACCCGGATTACACATGCAGACTGGCCCGAAGAACCTGATCACTGATATTGCCGGCCTGAGGGTGGGTCAGGCGCAGCACGCGCGCCTGCGCTCTGGCTGCACCGTGCTGATCGCGGATCGCCCGTTCACCGCCGCCGTGCATATCATGGGCGGAGCACCCGGCACACGCGAGACTGATCTGCTGGCACCGGACAAGTTGGTGCAACAGGTTGACGCGCTTGTGCTTTCCGGCGGTTCGGCCTTTGGCTTGGATGCCTGTTCGGGTGTCGCGGATGCCTTGCGCGCGCAGGGGCGCGGTTTTGCAGTCGGCGATCAGCGCGTGCCGATTGTGCCGGGGGCGATCCTGTTTGATCTGCTGAACGGCGGCGATAAGACATGGGCGCGCAACCCCTATTACGATCTGGGCCAGCAGGCTTTAGAGCAAGTCGCCGTTCATATGATTCAGGCTTCCCATCTTGGACGGTTTCTGATTCCCTGATCTTTCCAGATATAGGGGATCGAGATGGGCAAATCACATCCTATGGAGCTTCGCA
>NZ_JAFCTX010000039.1:0-15058 GCF_049896245.1 Cypionkella sp. TWP1-2-1b2
GCGAAGCTCCATAGGATGTGATTTGCCCATCTCGATCCCCTATATCTGGAAAGATCAGGGAATCAGAAACCGTCCAAGATGGGAAGCCTGAATCATATGAACGGCGACTTGCTCTAGTGCTTCACCAGTGCTCAGGTGACGACACCAGCGACATGCGACTGGCACCTTGCGGTGGAGTAAGGAACCGGCGGACGGAGATGACGAAACGCTGGCGGGATTTATTTCCACCTCTTTATCGAGATACGTGATTTGCAAGTGCACAGGCTTGCTTGCTTGCGGCCTTGAACCATTGAAAAAGGTTAAATGCGACGGAGTGGGCGGTGCAGCTGTTTGACGCAAACTCCACGTTATGTTGTCATTTTTCCGAAAAAACGGGTTTTGGTCGATTATGTGAAATTTGTGGTGCGTTATGTAAAGCAGATTTATTGATTTTATTGAATAATTTGTTGGTTTGTGGCTGTTTGGCGTTAGGGAATATGCTGACGGTTTGGGCGCTATGTTACATTCTGCTTTACCTTAAGTTGTCGTTTTGCCCTTGCGTTAGGGTGTTGTTTTGGAAAACGACAACTTAAGGGTAAGTTTAGTTGACACCGAATGTGCCAAAGTGGTCCTGTTGGAACCAGGATGAGGGAAGGCATCCATGTCAGACATTAGCATGCTTGGCGACATTGGAACACCACTCTGACTTCGCTGACGACAACACCTTTTCACATAGGCGGCGAACGGCACTGGTTCCTTTGCCCTGCCCGTGGGTGCGGTCAGCGTGTTGCGGTGATCTATGGCGGGGGCATCTTCGCTTGCCGCAAGTGCTATCAGCTCGCTTATCCCTCGCAGCGTGAAGACGCCGGGGATCGGCGGCAAGACGGGCGCATCGCATCCGTGACCGCATGGGCTGGCCTAGTGGCGTTATGGAAGGGTCAGGGTGGGGCACAACCCAAGGGCATGCACTGGCGCACCTATGAGCGCCTCTGCGACGAACACGACACGTTCGAACATGCGGTGAACCTGTCCTTCATAGCCCGCTTCGGCCCGATGCTGAAAAAGGGGGGGTTTTGAATGGTGTAAAGTTGGCAGGGAATGCGGCATGTCTACAAATATTTCCGGATCACCCCGAACCGGCCCGTGCGTTGGTCGCCAAGGGTATCCTTTGAAGTACCAAGGCAAACAGCATCGTTCCGATGACAGCGGCAAACGCCATGGATGTACTTTTCTCCGGGATCGACGTGACTCGGAGCAGCCCGGAGATGATCATGGGGTGAGCAAGATAAAGCGTCAGAGAAAGACTGGCCATTCTGTTAGCGGTGGCGTTATCAGGAAGGGGTAGAAGGAGGCAAATCATAAAGGCCCCGCTTGCCAAGAAAAGCTGCATCGCACCTTTGGGCCAATCCAGGAACAAGAGAAGACAACACAGGCAGCTAAGCGCCAGTGACGTTGACAGAACGGGCCTCTGCACGTTTGCAAGAAGAGCAAAAACATACCCAATGAAGACTGCAGGGAGAGCATACAGCCATTGAGCGAGGGGGGGGGCGACGCGATCTTGGGTCGCCATGAGAATTGAAACACTGAGTGAGAGGCCGAGCACGGTACAGACTATTCGTCCTAGGATTTGGAGAGATTGGAACCTACGTGCGAGGGGCCACATCGCGATACATGCGATGAAGGCAAAGGGTAGGAACCACAAATGCAGTGCTGGTCCTGTCAACAGCATCCAAGGCATAAATTCGGAGCTGACAGTTTTTCCTCCTAGGATGACTTCCGCTGCCTTCAGCGCTCCGTAGACAAGACTCCATGTCAGCCAAGGCCATATAAGCCGTGATGCACGGGATCGTGCATAGGAGGCAAAGTCCTGACGCAGGGCCGCTGGAAATGCGAGGATCAAGAGCAGCATCAGAAAAAATGGCAGCGCAGCATAGCCAACGGCAGCACCCGGGGCACCTACATGAAAGACAATGATGCCAATCGCCGCGATCAGGCGGGCGTAATCTAGGGCCGCGTTTCTCTTCGTCCCTCGCCTTTCAAGGTTCATAATATTACTTCCGCAAATATGTTTTTACGTAATTACGCATTTGCGCGATTAAGGTATTCCGCGAGGGCGGCTTCCAGAATGTCCTAGTGTGTCTGATCGGTTTCGGCGGCATGCATCCGCAGGCGGCGATAGGTGTCGCCATCGAGGGCGAGCGTCAGCCGCTTTTCCCCTTCCCGCTTTTTTAGGTGCTTTCGCTGCGGCCTTGCTGGGCGGCGGAAGCCCTGCCCCGCGCTGCGGTATGCCGGTATCTATCGGGCGGGTCTGTGTGTTGAGCATCCCGTCAAGCGACAGCGATTTCCTAACCATCAAGTATTCCCTTCACATAGTCCCAGATAGCGGCAATCTCGGCCCCTGCCTTGTCGTCGGTTGTTTCGGTGACACCCTGCCCCGTTGCCCCGGTTTCCGCATAGCTGACCCGTTGCGCGATATTGACCGGCGCGACACGGCCATGTTGCGCCAAGGCGCGGGCGGCTTCGTCGGTGATTTTGGCGCGGGGGGGGGCTGTGACAGGGCAAAGGCAAACGGAACGCGGGCGGCGTTCACGGCGGCAATCGTCGCCCCAACGGCGCGCAGATCGTCGGGCGAGGGGCGAACCGGGATCAATACCAGATCGGCGGCCCCTAGCGCCTCGGTCAGCCATTCCGGCGCGGCTGGCGGGGTGTCGATGATGCACAGATCGAATTGCGCCTGTGCCGCGTTCAGGGTGGCCCTGAGAACATCCGGCGCGGGGTCACGGTCCAGCGTTGAAGGCGCGTCAGCATCCCGGCCTTCCCACCAGGCGCGCAGTGAGCCTTGCGGGTCGAGATCGAGGCAAAGGACGTCGCGGCCATCCTGCGAGGCGGCAACGGCAAGGTTGCGGGCGAGGGTGGTTTTCCCGGCCCCGCCTTTCTGGGCGGCTATGACTATCGTTTTCATGGGAAGACGTTACCGCAGTTCCGCAAAGTCGCAAACGCATAAGTTCACACATCCGCACTTGCGGAAATACGCATAGGTTTATAAAGACACAACGGACTTAAGGTATTTATACGCCTGACAAAACCTTACATCTGTTGAGAAATGTTAAGGTTCGGGGGATCGCGCCATGCACTACGTCACCTATCTGCGGGTCAGCACAGATTGCCCGGGCAAGAGCGGGCTTGGTCTGGAATCGCAACGCAAGGCGGTGGCGGATCACGTTGCAGGCAAGGGCGAGATCGCAGCGGAATATGTCGAGATCGAAAGCGGCAAGAAGAATGACCGTCCCCAGCTTGCCCGCGCCTTGGCAGTGGCAAAACGGATTGGCGCAGTTCTTCTGATCGCCAAACTGGACCGCCTCGCTCGCAACGTAGCCTTCATTGCCAACCTGCTAGAAGCAGGGGTAGAGATCGCAGCGGCGGATATGCCAGAGGCAAACCGCGTCCTGCTACACGTCATGACGGCGGTCGCAGAGCATGAAGCCCAAGCCATTTCAGACCGTACCCGCCGCGCGGCGCTGGCGGCGGCTAAGGCCCGTGGTGTGGCCTTGGGCTGGTCCATGCCGGGAAGGGCAGGGGAACAGCGCCACGCGGCCCGCAAGGGGGCAGAGCGCAACGCAAGGAAGGCCGTCAGCATGCGGCAAATGTCTTGCCGGTCATTCGCCAGATCGCGGACGAGCTGAACACGCGGGGCCTGAGACGGCGCGGGGCGGCCTGTGGTATGCCACGACAGTGTGCAATGTCATGACACGGGAAAACGAGATCGAGGCCCAAGGGGCATGAGCAAGAACCGCCAGCTTTAGAGCGCGCAGTGCCGCCGGCGATGGACACCGCGATCAGGATCAGAGCGGCGCTGACGGCGATTGCCGTCAGATCAGACGGAACGCAAATGGCTTCAATAGCCATAACCATAATCCGCTTCCATATAGCGGCATTTGTTTAGCACTATCCCCATCACATTGGTCTGTGCCGCAATCTCGCGCTCACAATTATCGATCTCTTTTACCGCAGTAGTTTCAGCAGCCGCGACCAGAAGCGCACAGTCTACGCGCGGCAGAAAGGCAATGGTGTCATCGGTGGCCAGCATCGGCGGCATATCAAAAATCACCACATCCGGGGCGTAGCGGGCCATCATAGCATCGAGAATACTTGGTGCGACGGGCCCGCTCAACAACTCAGCTGCAGCGCGGGCCGGTGCCAGATTGACCGCGATGGCGAGATTGTTGCCATACCGCCGCATCGCCGCCTCCAAGGCTTCGTTGCCCTTTAGAACCTCGGCTAGGCTTGCATCGGGGTGCAGACCCAATGTGCGCGCCAGTGTCGGGCGACGCAGGTCAAGTTCCAGCAAGATCACTCGCAAATCCGGCTGTCGGGCGAGGCTGAAGGCAAGGTTCAGCGCAACGGTGCTTTTGCCACAGCCAGGCCCCGGTGAGGTGATGGCGAGCTTTCGCCAGCCGTTGGTGCGCATCTGTTGCAGCGCCCGGGTGCGCATGCCGTCAAAGGGGGCAGACTCCGAACCCACAGAGAGAGTGACCACATGATGTTCGCGCAGACGCAGCGGGTCGGGGGTAAAACCGGGCAGAGCTGCCCAGGCTGCCGCGATATCCTGCGCGGCAGTGGCGGCCAATTCCTCTGGCAGCACGGCTGCAGGTGTCGCCAAGGGTGTCGGCAATCCGGTTTGTGCGTCGCGGGTGGCACGGGCCTTGGCAATGGCGGCCTGGATTTTTTCCATGGGCGTTCTCTTTTCTATACCAAGACGAACAGCTGGGCGTCGGCAATCAGCGCCGCAAGACCTAGATTGCTCAAGACCCTGTTCAACAGCAGGTCGAGCGGCATAACAAATTGATCCACGGCAAACAATAGCGCCGGGATCGCAACCAGCACCAGCGCAAAGATCACGAACAGAATCAACCGCCGACGGCGGGCTTGTCTTGAGCTACGCAGATAGGGCAGCGTTGCGAAAGGCGTGATACCTAGCCCTGCCGTCAGATCGGCCGGGCGGCGAATGGCCTTATTCATCATCTCAAGCAACAACGCCAAGCCAATGCCCAAGGTAAGGCCGCCGCCTACGCCAGCCGCACCAATCAGAAGCCGGTTCGGACGCGAGGGTTCGCTCGGGGCGACGGCTTGTTCGATAACCGAAATACGCTGCCCCTTGGCCATGGCTTCGATCGTATCGCCGGTTTCCGCCCGCGCCCGGTTGGCCACCGCCTGATTGTATTGCTCGCGCGTGTTGGCATAGTCGCGCTCAATCACATCCAGCGCGTTTGCATTGGCGGGTGTCTCGGCGATCGATGTGCCGATGGTCTCCATCTCAGCGGTGACCTGTGCCTTCTGCGCGCTGATAGAGGCCAGCTGGCTTTCCAGATCAGCCGTCTGGATGTCATAGGCGGATAATTGTTGCTCCCCTGCGGCGGTGCTACCGCCCGCTGCCTGCACCGCAACAACCTTTTCGGCCGCCGCCACTTGGGCTTGCAGCATTTTGACCTTGGGGTTTTCTGAGGACATCACAATGAGAGCCGAGGCCAAGGCATCCCGTAGCGCCTGCAGCTGTTTTGCTTCGGGGGTCTTTGGGGCGTCCAATAAAAGATTATCGCTCCCGGCATTATGCATCCGGACCAATTGATCGCGCCGCGCGTTCAATTCGGCTTCATCCCGGCTCATCTGCAAAAGGCGTTCCTGCGCTGCTGCCTGCTGACTACGGCGGAAATCGAGACTATCGGGTAAAGCATTCTGGTTTTTTTCCTTGAACTCCAGGATGGCAGCACCCTGCGTCGTTAACTCCTGATCGAGCCGGGCCACCTCCTGCACGAAGAAATCCAGCGTCTGCCGCGCTACGTTGGTGCGCATTGACACGTTTTCCTTCAGGATTAGCGTGACTACTTCATTGGCCACCGCAGCAGAAAGGACTGGGCTGGGCGATTCAAAGCCGACATTCACCAGCACCGCCTGTTGAGGCCCACGTGCGACACTTGCGCCTCCTGTTATCACGATGGAGATACGTTCTCGTAAATTCTTGACCACATCATCAGCCTCCATGCGCGGCGCAGGCTGACCTGGCGCCGGCGCATAGATCTGCAGCCGATTGGCCATGTCCAGAAGGTTGGCGCGTGTCAGGATGCGCTGTTGGATGATCTGCAGTTGTACTGTAATCTCGGTCTGCACTGTCGACGCCGCCAGCGCATCTGGGATCTGTTCGTTTTCCACCACCAGCAGTGCGGAGGCCACATAAACTGGCGGCAGCATCCGCGCGAGCGTCAAGCCAATTGCGGAGCCAAGCGCAAAAATGATCAAAACATAGTGGATCCGCCTCAGGAACCGAGAAAAATAGAATTTCAAATCCATAGTTTATTCAGGCTTTCCGGTCTGGGTGGTTGAAAACGATGGTTCGGTGCTATTGATGATGCCACCCGCAAAAAATATGCCGTCATCCAAGACTTTTTGTACAGTCAGACGCTGCACCCGGTGTTGATCCTTTGTGAAGGTATAGACCAAGGCAAGATCACACAATTGATTAACAAGGCGCGGTACACCGCGCGTCGCGTTAAAAATTGCAGCAGTCGCTGACGGGCTGAAGATCTTGTATTGCGCGCCTGCAAGCATCAACCGATGCTGGATATAACCGTTCACTCCCTGCCGATCCATGGCTGACAGATGAAAACTGGCGGCAACACGTTGTGCGAACTGCGTCAGATCCGGACGATGAATAATCTCGCGCAACTCTGGCTGACCCACCAACACCAATTGCAACAACTCATCCTTACCGGTGTTGATGTTGGTGAACATCCGCAACTCTTCCAGAGACTCGCGTGACAAGTTCTGGGCTTCATCAAAGATCAGCACGACCCGCCGCCCGGCGGCATATTCTGAAATCAGATAGGATTGAAACTGCCCGAACAGATCCACATAATTGGCATTCGGGTCGGTCGGCTGCGACAGGGCAAGCAGCACCCAACGCAGCAATTCGCCACGATCACCATGTGCGTTGGCAATCAACCCGATCCGCACATCCGGCCCGACCGAGCGCAGTAGATAATGCAGTAGGGTGGTTTTGCCTGCACCAACCTCGCCAGTGATCAGCGTGATTGGCGCACATGTAAGGATGCCATATTCCAACATAGTGAAGGCGCGGGCGTGCGAGGGCGACCAGAACAGAAAATCCGGATCGGGCACCAGCGAGAAAGGTCGCATCGTTAGGCCAAAATGGGCATTGTAAAGGTCAAGAGAACTTGCCCTGCTTGTTCCGGCAACGGTTGGTTCCGAAGCGGGGAGGATTTTTTTCACACGCCCCATGGGCCATAGCTTCGCCGGCATATTCAACCCTAAACCTCAACCCGCAGGAGCCGCCTGCCCAGTGGCGAATTGAGCAGACAAAAGCCATTGTCTGCAACCTGCCCTTGCAAAGCCCATGCTGTCCTGTGCTGACGCAGCGATATAAGAAAAATCCCTGTCAAACAAGCATTCAGAAGAGAGGGCCATCCGATAGCATCACAATAATATACACTCCTAAGTTGTATCTATTTAATAATTACCTTTTTAAGTTGCGCAATTCTTTTTAGAATGTCATCACAACAGAAACACTCTTTAAGATAGGGAAGTTCTGTTTCTCAACGGTGCTCAAAGACAACTTGCAGCGCATAGCAGGGTGAATTTTTGTTGCAAAATGTGGCAGAAAAGTGTTAAAAAATCGCAGGCGTTACTGGAATCAGGCTGGCAATTCTAGCTGAGAGGGTCTTGGAACCTTGCTTAGTTTTTGTAAACGTGTGGCTTACTTAGTTATGTGGGAAGTTCAGAAATGACAGCATATTTCAGTACGCAGGCTCAGAAGGCTAAGGGCTCTGAAGCTGTTCAACCGGCGGTGATTGCAAAACATGCGTCACTTGCTGTGAAGCCCCGTGACGGTATATATTCCAACGGTGCAAAGCGCGTGTTTGACATCACGCTGATTTTGCTGGCTTTACCTGTTGTTATTCCGATCATCCTGCTGCTTGCGATCCTAGTAAAGTGCGACGGTGGTCCATCCTTCTATTCGCAGCTACGCGTCGGGAAGAACGGTCACCTCTATACAATGTGGAAGCTGCGTTCGATGATACTGGGCGCTGACGCCAAATTAGAGGCGCATCTTGACAGTGATCCTGCCGCACGGGCCGAATGGGACATCACCCAAAAATTGAAATCTGACCCTCGAATCACGCGTATTGGCCGATTTTTGCGCAAGTCTTCCTTGGACGAGTTGCCGCAACTCTGGAATGTATTGATTGGTGATATGAGCCTTGTCGGCCCGCGGCCGATGATGCCGGATCAGCAAGCGATCTACCCCGGGAAATCCTATTTTTATCTACGCCCGGGCATCACTGGAAACTGGCAAGTATCACAAAGAAACCAGAGCACCTTTGCCGATCGTGCGATCTTTGACGATCAGTACAGCCAAGATCTATCTTTTGCCATGGACACAAAGTTGCTACTGGCCACGGTGGTGGTCGTGTTGAATGCTACAGGGCATTGAGAACCAAGTATTGGGTTCGGATCTTCTTTAGCAGCCCCCCCTTCAAAGCAGGTAGTGCTTAAATCTATGTCACAAAAATTTCGTCATACTCTGCCAGCCTTGATGCTGATCGCCGTGCTGTCTCTCGCGGGCTGCAAGACGTCCGAGGAAAAGGCGGAGGACTATTATCAGTCGGCCTTGCAATTGTTGGATGCGGGAAATGTCG
The DNA here is from genome assembly GCF_049896245.1 of Cypionkella sp. TWP1-2-1b2. Classification (NCBI taxonomy): domain Bacteria; kingdom Pseudomonadati; phylum Pseudomonadota; class Alphaproteobacteria; order Rhodobacterales; family Paracoccaceae; genus Cypionkella; species Cypionkella sp. TWP1-2-1b2. Next base: position 8,691 of record NZ_JAFCTX010000039.1, read on the forward strand.
ACGGGGCTTTGGTCGAGTTGCGCAACGTCTTTCAATACGATGGCTTTCATCAGGAAGCTCGCAAGCTCTATGCAGATACACAACTGGCACGTGGCGAAGTAGGTGAAGCTTATGGTCAGTATTTGCGGCTGATCGAACAATATCCAGATACGGTTGACGTCCGACAAACACTTGCCGAAATAGCAATGACGCGCGGCGATTGGGCAGAGTTCGAACGCCATGGAGGTGAGGCCATAAGACTTGCCCCAGAGCAGCCCCGCAGCCGCGCTTTGCAAGCGGCAATGGACTACCGTAAGGCTTCGCTCGACAAAGATGAAACCGCCAAAGCAAAAGCCGCCAAAGCGGCGCGCGCCGTGCAGGTGGATTTGCCCGAAAATCCTGTGGTTCGCCGTGTCATTATTGACTTTCTGATCAACGGACCTGTGCCGCAAGACGCAATGCCCGAAATCGATGCGGCACTGGCAAAAGAGCCCTTGGCCCTTGAACTGCATTCGATGAAGCTGCAACTTTTAGCCAAGCAAAAAGATATGGCCGGCACCGCAGTGCATCTGAAAAAGATGGTCAAACTGTTTCCGGACAATCTCGAGGTACGCCGCGCTCTGATCGCACTCTATATGAGTCAGAAAGACTTTGCGGGTGCCGAAACCTTTTTGCGCGAAGTGGCCGGTGACGACACCTCACCGCCCGAGGGGCATGCGGCCGTCGTGCAACTTATGCAGGTGGCCAAGGGTCCCGATGCCGCAATGGCAGAACTGGATCGTCTGATTGCTGCTAATCAGGGCCAGCCCAGTGCCAATCTTTACAAAGCTTTGCGGGCGGCAATTGTTTTTGACGGTGGGGATAAGGACGGCTCTATTGCTTCGGTAGAAGCGGTGCTGCAAAGCGCCGAGCCATCCGATCAGACCCGCCGCATCAAGATCATGCTGGCGCAAATGCTGCTGGCAACCGGCAATCAGGTCGGTGCGCGCGCCCGTGTTGAAGAGGTGATTGCCGAAGATGCGACCAATGCCGATGCACTGAAACTGCGGGCGGCTTGGCTTATCCAGGAAGATAAGCCTGGCGAAGCGATTATCGATTTGCGGACGGCGCTTAGTCAAAACCCACGCGATGTAGCGACGATGACTTTAATGGCTGAAGCCTATGAGCGGGATGGCAACTTGGATCTGGCGGGCGAGCAACTGGCGGGGGCGGTCGAAGCGTCGAACGCTGGGGCAGAGCCATCGCTGCGCTATGCCGCTTTCTTACAACAACAAGGGCGCGGTCAAGTCGCCGAATCCGTGCTGACTGATGCGCGCAAAGCCAATCCCACGCATGTGGGTATACTGTTGCAACTGGCCAATCTGAAGTTGGCCACACAGGCCTTCACAAGCGTCAATGAAATTCAGACTGCACTGCAACAGATCGCGACTCCGGAGGCGGAAGCTGCAGCCAATGCACTGCAAGCTGCCATTCTCGTGGCCCAGAACCGCACCGAAGAAAGTATGACCTTCTTGCAAGGGCAGATCGATCAGGCGGCGGGCGGCGACAACCGAGCTCTGGCCCTGATGCTCGAAACTCAGGTGCGAGGCGGCAAAATGGCTGAGGCGCGCACAATTCTTGGTGCAGCCATTGCCAAGGCTCCTGCAGACAAGCAGCTCCAAATGATGAGTGCGAGCCTTTATGCTATGTCGGGCGATATCGGCAAGGCGGGGGAAACCCTGCGCGCCCTGATCGCGGCTGACGCTGCGGCGGAAGCCCCCGTTCGCCTACTTTACAGTCTGCTGATCAGTACCGGTCGTCCTGATGACGCCAACCGGCTTCTGGACAGCGCTTTGGCTACTAAGCCTGACTCAACCGCCCTCAGATTTATGAAAGCTGGGGTGCTGGAGGGGGCGGGTGACATTGATGGTGCCATTGTGATCTATGAAGCCCTCTACGCTCAAGACAGCGGTAGCGTTGTCATAGCAAACAACCTTGCGAGCCTGATTACCACCTACCGCAATGACCCTAAAAATCTTGAGCGGGCCTTTGCCATTGCCCGCCGACTGCGTGGATCGGATGTACCAGCGCTTCAGGACACCTACGGTTGGATTCAGTATCGTCGCGATAATCTGGACGAGGCATTGACCTATTTAGAACCGGCGGCAAAAGGTCTGCCTGACGATCCCTTGACGCAGTTCCACCTTGGGATGACCTACGCCGGGCTGAACCGGGCGGAGGAGGCGCGCACCGCTCTGACCCGCGCCCTGGAGATTGCTGGCGATAGCAAATTGCCGCAGTTTCAGACCGCGCGGGAAGCGTTGGCAAAACTGGGTGCGGCCCCCAAGCCCTAAGAGCAACAGTTGGGATTGTCGGTGCCCACGCGAGGCGCGGGGTCCGGTATCCAAGAAATCAAGCAGTTGCAGGTGCGGTGTAAGGATTGTTAAGATTTATCCTCGCCTGCGCAGGTAGCCGAAGATATCCGGATGGCGCAGCTAAATGATGCCCCTTCTCCAAAATTGCAGCTTTAGGCCTGACGTGCGGGGGTTCTACACCCAAAAAGAAAGGGCCGGGGATTTCCCGGCCCTTCACGTATAAAATCTAGACGCTGTCGATCAGACCGCTGCCGATTTGCGACGACGCAGAGCAGCAAGGCCACCCAGTGCGCCGAACAGCAGGAAGCCAGCTGCCGGAACAGGAACAGCGGCAACTTGGACGTTATCAACGAAGCCGCCGAGGCTGTCGGACTTGCTGGCAGCATCAAAGAACATGCTGTACTCACCGGCAGTCGTGACAACGAACTCTTGCGTAATGACAGTCCACTGACCCACCACCGTGCCGAGCACGCCACCAGGTCCATTGGCGACATCGGCGAACAAGTTGTCGATGCCATAAGAAATAGCGTTCGTCGTTTTGCTTACCATACGGGGGCTGTACGCAAACGACATCAGGTATTTCCCGATTCCGAGCGTGATCGTCTGGCTGATCCCACTATTTTTAGTGGTATCAAGTTCGACGTAATAGTCACCGTCAAACGGGGTCAACGGGATCGTGTGCTTGGTTTGCACTTCGACGCCGTCGGTGTCGGCAGCCCAGCTTGGCAGCGAGTCATAAATGTCCCACCCGCCACCGGTACCAGCGGCGATGTCTGTGTAGGTCAAGCCGCGATCACCCGCAACGCCCGGGTCTACTTCGAAGCTTCCGTTCTGCACGATAGTCGCAGCGCTGGCGAATGGTGCAACTGCAAGCGCTGCAGCAGCAATGGCAGCGCCCAATGTCAATTTATTCAAGATGTATCCCTCCTTGATTACTCATAAAGACCGTATGGACATAAAAATATCCAGACAAGCCACCCGCTGCCGCGGAATGGAACCACTCCAAGCGCGACACAAGTCTGCCTTGAAATTACCACAATATTTAGGCGAAAACAGAGAAAACCATCTATTGTTTGGCGTAGCTTAGCGTTTGCAATCCAGGATTGTTTTTCTTACGAGATCAGCAATCTGAGCGCTATTCATTGCATACCGTTCGTCACCAAGATCCCACCTTTGTTGCTGATATGGAAACACTTCCCTAAATCACACTGCGGTTTTGCGCAGTAGTGATTCGCAGCAAAAGCGGACATTGTCATTTATCCATGAACCTTTTGTTGCCGATGCGGCACGGCGGTGAGGGAAGTTTTGCGCCACGGTTTCGCATTGACCAAATACTGGATATGATTCAGAAATCAGGGCAATTTACTCCTTCACAAAGGCTTCGGACATGAAAACGCTGATTGCCCTCCTTATCGGGTTCATGCTGGTGAGCGCGCCAGTTTTGGCGCAGGAGGGTTACCTCATCCATCCAGGCGATGTTCTCCAAATCGAAGTGCTGGAAGATCCGGGGATGAACCGCTCTGCTCTGGTCGCGCCGGATGGCCGAATCACCATGCCGCTGGCCGGTGCAATCAACGTAGCGGGTCAGTCGGTCGAAGCGGTACAAAGCGACATCGCAGGCCGTCTGGCAAGCAATTTCGCGGCGCCGCCAAATGTCTATGTTTCGTTGCAACAACTTGCAGCACCTCGCCCCACCGGCGCGGGGGGGGCCGCAAAAAGTACCCCCACGATCGACGTGTATGTCATGGGGCAGGTGGGTAGCCCCGGCAAGATTGCGGTGGTGCCGGGCACCACGATGCTGCAAATCATTGCGCAGATGGGCGGTTTTTCTGATTTTGCGGCAACCAAACGCATCCAGTTGCGGCGGATCGATAAGAAAACCGGGGTCGAAAAAACCTATAATTTCAATTACAAGGCTCTCGAAAACGGCCAAAGCACCGCATTGGCCGCGACCTTGGCCGATGGTGACGTGATCATTGTGCCGACGCGCAGGCTGTTCGAGTAGTTCTTTCTGTGGTGAGGCCAGATCCTAGCCCGACTATTACCTTGATCCGAAGTGCCTATCTACAGTTTAGAGGAAGAAACCCAGTGGCAGTCTGCTTGAAGGAAAATGCAACGTCCTTTGCAGTCTTGCTATGCGGCAGTCTGTTGGTAAGCATGCCGGTCGATGCGCAAGAGGCGGGCACTAAAGGCCGCTTTCTGACCTTTGGCGTCGGCCAGCGGCTGCAATACAGTAATAATAGTGAGCTGACCCCAACCAGCCTTGGCTCTACCACCGAAGCCATCACCTATCTGAATTTTGGCTTAACGACGGATACTGGCAGCTCTTCATTTCAGGTTGACGCCAATCTGGAATTGCGGTTCGCGGCGGCCTCGCCCGAAAGCACGACCCCCACTGGCTTGAACAACCCCTTCTTGGGCATCAGATACCAGACCTTGTCAGCCTTCAGTGTTTTTGATTTCAATGCGTCGCTGCGGCAGACCACGTTGAATCAGAACCAGTCAGTGACAGATTTTGATACCGGCTCCGGCAAGCGCGGCAACTATCTGATCGGCTCAGCTATCGGTTGGGGCAAGGATTCGCCCTTCGGTTATGGTCTGTCTGCCGCCTACGAGGCGATCGACTACAGCGGCACCAGCGACCCAGGGCTGATTGATGCGCAACGCTTTAAGATTGGTGCCAATGCAAGCCTTGCACTCTCACCAACAACCCTGCTTACGCTGGGGGTAGATCGTTCAGATTTTAAGGAAGAGGGTGCCAGCTCTGGCGATCTTAAGATCGGTGGAAACGCCGGGCTGGTGGTCCGGCGCGCAAATGGCGATGCGTTATCGGCCAATTTATTCGTTGACAACACTGAAACCGGGCAACTCCAAGGGGTGTCGGCGCAGTATCAAATTGCTCTGCCCCACGGCAGCTTGTCCTTCACCCCGGGGCTGACCCGCGCCACAACGGGCAAGGTTTACTGGACAAGTGACTTTCAATGGCAACAAAATCTTCCCACAGGTAACTTCTCGGCGGAGTGGAGCCAAGAGGTGACATCACAAAATGAGAATAACGAAGAAATCCTGCTTAGTGATGTATCCCTCAGCTATGCCTATGATCTCGACCCTTTGAACAGCCTACGGTTTAATCTTGATTGGGCGCAGCAAGTTTACACCGCCAACAACGACACCAGCAGCAATGCAAGCTTCGGCGCCGTTTGGAGCCGAACGATTACCAAAGACTGGAATCTTGATCTGGGCTACATCTATCGTCTTAGCGACAAAAGCGCCGATGACGGCGCCCAAAACAACACCGTCTACCTGCAGTTAAATCGTAAGTTCATGAGCAACTACTGATTACATATCTCTTGCGAATACTTGCATATCCGTTCTGGTGATCACACAAAAGGGCTGCGACCACCATCGCATGCTTAGTTTTGCCCGATCAGAAGATAAAGTCATCCGCTGTGAGCACGGCTTTGTTGACGATCAAGCTCTCCCAATCTGCCGCTTTGTCACCGTTCAGATCGCCCGAGAGAATACCCGTCGCTTGTACATAGCGCACATCATCCGCACTTCCGGTAAAAGTGCCACCGCCGATAAACTGTCCCCCGCTCATGAAGGCGGTGAGCACAATGTCATCAGTTCCGTGCAGAAAATCGATAATCTTATCCCGCGTGGCACCGATCCCGGCCTCGGCCGCAGAGCCAAAAATGAAATCATCCGCGCCGGCACCGCCGCTTAGAGCATCGTTGCCAATCCCGCCAAACAAAAAGTCATTACCATCGCCGCCGTAAAGGGAGTCGTTGCCAGCCCCCCCGTAAAGCGTGTCATTGCCAAGACCTGCGATCAGACTGTTGGCTAGGCTGTTGCCGGTTAACCGATCACTGCCGCTACCAGAAATGAGGTGTTCAATGCGCAGCAGCGTATCGGTTCCTTGGCCCGTGACTTGGGCCGCTGTCGAAGACAGGTTGACCGTCACCGCCGCCGTACCGGTGAAGTAGGCACGATCTGCCCCCACGCCGCCATCAAGCAAATCGTTGCCAATCCCGC
>NZ_JAFCTX010000039.1:15063-29133 GCF_049896245.1 Cypionkella sp. TWP1-2-1b2
TCGGTTCCTTGGCCCGTGACTTGGGCCGCTGTCGAAGACAGGTTGACCGTCACCGCCGCCGTACCGGTGAAGTAGGCACGATCTGCCCCCACGCCGCCATCAAGCAAATCGTTGCCAATCCCGCCAAACAAAAAGTCATTACCGTCGCCGCCGTAAAGGGAGTCGTTGCCTTCAAAGCCCTTGATAGTATCTGCAAATGCTGATCCAAGATAGCTGTCGGCGTCGGCTGTGCCGCTCAGATCAATCCCTGCCACACGCGGATCAATGTACTGTCCGACAATGGACGCTTCGCTGCCGTCGAATCCGGCATCAGGGTTCGACCAGCTGACAAATACCCGGCCATCGGCCATTTCCGTCAGATTGGGCGTCGAGCCGCCTTTAAAACTGCTGCCGTGCGCAGAAAATTCGCTGAAAGATTTCGTGCCATCCGCATTCATCACTTGCGCGCGGATCACCTCATTGCCAAGCTCGGCGCTGGCATCCACCCATGCCACCATGAACCGGCCGTCGCGCAGCGCGACGGCTGTCGGCGCATCCTGATCTCCGCTGGCTGCGGTGTTGACCTGCACCTCGGCAACTTTCAAACCTCCCGTTGCCGAATAGATCGCGGTGCGGATCGAACTGCCGCTCAGATCGCCCCCAAATATCTCGTTCGACACCCAGACAAAGGCCACGTCGCCATTGGCAAGGCCGACAACTTGCGCCGAAACCTCTGGCGCGGAAGGCATGCTGCCCCGGGTGATATCCAGCGAAATTTCAGCCGAGATTGCGACACCAGACGCCGAATAAATGCGCCCATACTGGACAAATTGTCCGGGGTTCGCCCCGGTCGACCCCGTATCAAGCCATGTGACCGCAAAGCTGCCATCGCTCAAGGTGGTCACATGCGGATCGATCTGCGCGCCGGCTGTCGTGGTGTTGACGAGAAATTCTACCCCCGGATTATAGCCTGCGTCATAGACCCGCGCTTTGATTCCAGAGCTGCTTGCATCGCCCCCCAACGCGCTGGTGTCGGTCCAAACCGCGACAAACCCGCCATCCTTCAATGCCGTTATAGCGGGAAAGGCCTGATCCCCGGCGGCTGTGGTGTTATTGATACGGAAGTCGCTACCTAACTTCGTACCTGCGGAGGTATAAAGACTGGCATGAATAGCGCGCTCAGAGCTATCGTACTGATCGGCCCAAACCACCAGAAGATTACCATCGGCAAGCTGCGCCACCGTCGAATAGGGCTGCCCCGTCGATCCATTGGGCTGCATGACAAAGGGGGCGGGCAAACTGGTTCCTGACCCCGGCATCACCTGACCAACAATCGTCCAATCCGCCGCCGTAGCGCCGTTGTGGCTGTCATAGGCAAGAAACAGGCGACCATTTGCCATGCCTTCAGCAGTGATGCGATTTTGCGCGCCTGCGGTGACTGCGTTGACCAGAAAACTGCTGTCGATAAGGGTGGGAGTGGCCATGTTTTTACCTTTAATAATACCAAGTGTGACCTTACACAAATAGCAACTTATTTCAATGGATTAGGCGAGTTATTCACTGTTTTCAGCATTGTCTCACCAACAGATACAATCTGTATTAAGCGATGATAGCGCAAATTTTCCCACCCGGCGCAACACAAGGTGGAGCATTCAGCACGCATAAAAATGGGCCCCATCGGGGCCCATTCATTATTATTCTTTTTTGATCAGACGCTGCGCTTGCGGCGCGATGCGACAAATCCAAAGGCAGCCAAAGCGCCGCCCAGCAACGGCAGCGAGGCCGGCAATGGAACCGGTGCAACATCAATCTTCACCGAAGCCAGAAGTGCCGCTGGGTTGGCTGAGGTAGGATCACCGCCGATGTTTCTGGCGTCAAAACTAAGGACGTTTTCACCCGCCTGCAACCAGCCCAAGTCTGCAAGATCATGCAATTGATTGAAGCTGCTGCTTACATCGCCCAGAAGCTGATCAATCAAGTGGCCGTTCAGGTATACGTCGGCCTCATTGTCGACAGCCCAAACACCGGTGAGCGTCGCACGCGCCAGGTCTTGAGCCGCCAGCGTAAAGCTGAAAACAAACTGAAGAGCTTGGCTGAGGGCTGGGCTATCCGGCGCGGCCCACACCCACTGCGAGGCAGGGTCGGTGGTACCGTTGAAGTAGGGGCCAGCCAAGATAGGATAAGCATTGGCGTCAAGAGCGTAAATGCTGCCGTTGCCCGCCGGGTTCGTCAGTCCGATGCCACCCGCCCCTCCTGCCATCGTGGATGCGGAGTAGACAGTAGCAGCACTTGCCGCGAAGGAAGTTGTCGCCAGTACAGCGGAGAGCGTGAGTATTTTAATAGTATTGAACATTTGAGGCCCCGATTGTCCTGTACATCTACAATTCATAACGCCTCACAATAAACATGTTATTGCCACAATTGCAAGCCGTTATTGAGCAACATTTGTTTCCGTTTTGCAAACAATAGCTTGGGGCCCGGACTTGGGGTCAGGACCTATTGATTTTGCAATGCAACCGTGATTCAGGCTCCGCAAGGAGACTGAGCTATGAGCAACCTTTACCGGCTGACGGACGAGCAGATGGCTCGACTTAAACCCTTCTTTCCCAAGAGCCACGGGGTACCGCGGGTCGACGGGTCTTGAGCGGCATTATCTTCATCAATCGCAATGGCTTGCGTTGGTCTGACGCGCCGAAGGAATACGGCCCGGCGAAGACGCTTTACAACCGTTGGAAGCGATGGGGCGACATGGGCGTCTTTGCCCGGATGATGGAAGGGTTGGCCTCCGAGGCGGCGGTCCCAAAGACGGTGATGATCGACGCGACCTATCTCAAGGCGCACCGCACGGCTTCAAGTCTAGGGGTGAAAAAGGGGGCGCGGTCGTCTGATTGGCCGAACCAAAGGTGGCATGAATACCAAACTGCATGCCGTCACTGACGAAAACGGCAGACCGATCCGCTTCTTCATGACCGCAGGTCAGGTCAGCGATTACACCGGCGCTGCGGCACTACTGGGCAGCCTACCCAAAGCGACGTGGCTGCTGGCTGACCGAGGTTATGACGCCGACTGGTTCCGAGACGCCCTGAAAAACAAGGGGATCACGCCTTGCGTCCCCGGCCGGAAGTCACGCGCGAAGCCGGTCAAATACGATAAACGCCGATACAAACGCCGCAGTCGGATTGAGATTATGTTGGGCCGTCTCAAAGACTGGCGGCGGGTGGCAACACGTTATGACAGATGTCCAAAAGTCTTCCTCTCCGCCGTCGCTCTTGCAGCAACCGTCTTGTTCTGGCTTTGACGATCAATGAGATGCCGTAACGGGGCCTGCGCCGCGACTCGCCAGTTAACGTTGCAGAATCGAGGGCAAGCTGGCGCCATTCCCGTATCGGATCCACAGGGAGGACTGCGGGATGAAGCTGTTTGTCGGACTGGATGTGTCGCTGGAGAAGACCGCGATCTGCGTGCTCAGCGAGCATGGCAAGATCGTGAAGGAGGTGCAGGTGGCGAGCGAGCCCGAGGCGCTGTTGCGCTGGATCAACGATCAGGACGGCGCAATCGCTGCCGTCGGGCTCGAGGCTGGCCCCTTGTCGCAGTGGTTGCATTGCGGGTTATCAGTGGCAGGACAACCTGTCGTGCTGATGGAAACGCGGCAAGTAAAAGGCGCTCTGAAGGCCATGCCGATCAAGACGGACCGGCGTGATGCCGAAGGTATCGCGCGTCTGCTGCACCTCGGCTGGTTCCGGCCGGTTCACTGCAAATCGGTGTCTGCACAGGAGGTTCGCGCTGTGCTCAGCGCCCGCAAGGCTGTGCAACAAGGGTTCATCACACTGGAGATGTCACTGCGCGGGCTACTTCGGAACTTCGGCCTCAAGGTCGGCACCATATCACGTGGCCGATTCGAACAGCGTATCCGCGAACTGGCGGCAGGTAATCCGATGCTGGAAGCGGCAACCGAACCCATGCTCAGCGCGCGGTCGGCGCTGCGGCGAGAGTTGGCGGGCCTTGAACGCCATGTCCGGCAACGCGCGCAGGAAGATCCGGTCTGCCGCCGGTTGATGTCGATGCCCGGGATTGGCGCTGTTGTAGCACTGACCTATCGATCTGCGGTCGACGATCCAGACCAATTCACTTCCTCGAAGAAGGTCGGGCCATGGGTCGGCCTGACTCCCTCTCGAAACCAGTCGGGCGAGCGAGACATCTCGGGCGGTATCACCAAGGCGGGCGACGTCAACCTTCGACGCGCGCTGTGTCAGGCTGCCACGGCCATGATGCATCGTGGACGGGCGAGCTGGTTGCGAACCTGGGCCGCAAAACTTGCGCGCCGTCGTGGTGCCAAGCGTGCGATGGTTGCGCTGGCGCGGCGTATCGCCGTGATCCTGCACCGCATGTGGAAGGATGACATCGACTTCCGCTTCGATAGTCCGGTGATTCATGCCGGCTGCCCGCCTGATCGCGGGCCTTCGAGGTCCCCACGGGACGCGGTTCCGATGATGCCGTGCTCAGGACTGATGCCGATCACATCGAGCACGCCAATGAGATGGGCACATCGGAATTGCATTGAACCAGCATCATGTTGGCGGCCATCGCGCCGACCACGGACCGAAGCATGCACCCGGGTCGACCTCAGCGGAAGGCTGCCGAACAGGAAAGCAGATCACTTCCTAAGCCGACAAAAACCGCAGTTCGGCGGCGCATCCCGCATGTGCAAAACCGCTTGACTGGGATGACCCCGTTACCGAAGTCCTGAGCCTAAGTCTATAAATAATAGCTCTGAATTTCTGAACAGGCAGGCGCGCCTGCCTGTTTTCACGCTGACCCTAAAAAACGGCGCTGTCTCGGGCAGGGTGCTGCCACCGCTCGCAGCCGATATTATAAAACCGCCACATCGCCCCAAGGATTGATCACTGGAAGGCCCATTGCTTCGAAAGGGCTAGTGTCCCGTGTTGCTATGGCAAAACCGCTTGCAGCGACACTGGCTGCTATCATCCCGTCCTGAAAGCCCACCGCAAGACCATTGCGCCGCGCAATAGCCATACGATCAGCGAAGGTTTGGGAAGTCGCCGCTGTGAAGGGAATAATCCGCCCCTGAAACACCTGTTCCAGCATCATGTTCAGCCGCATAGACAGGTCGGCCTTGGTCCGACCTTCATCCAGCCGAGCTAAGCCAAAACGCAACTCGGCAAGGCTAACTGCGGTCAGATAGAGCGTCTGAATATCCTGCCCGTTCAGCCACGCCACCACAGCCGCATTTGGCACCGTCCGCATGGTTTCCGACACCACGTTCGTGTCGAGAACAATCATTCAAAGCTCATAGGCTTGTGTGGGGTCTTGTCACGCTCGAATGTCACGCAGGAAACATCTGCGCCCTTCCAAATGCCGCACAATAGATCGCCGGCCTTGGGTCGGGTACTGGGCAAAACGGCGTGGGCGATGATGTCGCGGGCCTCGGCCTCGGTGCTGCGACCGTGCTCGCTTGCCCGCGCTTTCAAGGCACGGTGAACTTCATCGGGTAGCTGGCGGACGATAATCTGCGGCATGGCGTTGCTCCTGTTGCAGGTCGCATTGATATCATCAATGTGTTATGATATCAATCATTATATTCGCTCTGGATAAACCACTCACACTCGGCGGACTGTCTTGGCGCTGACCCGGAACAACTGCGCGATCTCTGGCAGGGGCCGCAGTTCCTCGTCGCGCATCCGCTTAACTTCGACGCGCTGTGCAGGCGAAAGGGCAGAGAGCCTGCCCCCAACCCGCCCTCGCTTCCTAGCGACCTCCAGTCCTTCCTTGGTTCTTTCAGAAATCTGCTCCCGCTCAAACTGGGCGATAGAAGCGAACACATGGAACACCAGCCGCCCGGCGGTATCCGGCGACCGCGCGGGAATGGTCATCGATCTACGCGCCCGCCTCGATACGGAAGGCGAGGAGAGACGCCGCTTGACGGCGCTGGTGACGGTCGAGCGCCTGCCCGGTCCGGGTTTTTCCGCCGTCGGCGGCTGAGGCCTGATGGATTCAACCCCCGGTCGGCGCCGCTCCGGGAACGGATGGCCTTTCGCGAAAGATCAAAACCTGCCGCACACAAGAGCCCTACTCTGTGTGTAAAAACTGTGGTTTAACCGATCTGCGGTTTCGCCGATCTGGCGCGTAAGGGTTTGCATATGATCACCCCGGTTCTTTTGTGTGGCGGCTCGGGCACCCGGCTGTGGCCGTTGTCGCGCAAAAGTTTCCCCAAACAGTTCAGCGCGATTTTGGGCGATCAAAGCCTGTTGCAAGCCAGTGCGCAGCGGTTCAGCGGGCCGGGGTTTGCAGCCCCCTTGGTGGTCACAGGGCATGAGTTTCGCTTTATCGTCACGGATCAGCTAAGCGGCTGTGGCATTGCCCCTGCCGCGATCCTGATCGAGCCCGAGGCGCGCAACACTGGCCCCGCAGCCCTCGCCGCGGCTTTGTATCTGGCAGGCCAAGACCCGCAGGCTTTACTGCTGTTGACCCCCACTGATCACGCCATTGCGGATCCTGCGACGTTTCGCGCGGCGGTGGCCTTGGGCCGTGTCGCGGCAGAGGCCGGGCAGATCGTGATTTTCGGCATTCAGGCCACGCGGGCCGAGACCGGCTATGGTTGGCTTGAGGCGGGGGAGGCCACCTTCCCCGGCGTGCAGCAGCTGGCGCGGTTCATTGAAAAGCCGGATGCTGTGCGCGCGGCCCAGTTGTTCGCCGACCCACGGCATATGTGGAACGCGGGCGTGGTGCTGGTGCGGGCCTCGGTGCTGATTGCGGCTTTTGCCACCCATGCGCCCGCTATTCTGGCAGCCACGCGCCCGGCGATGCTGGCGGCCGAGCTTGATCTGGGCTTTACCCGGATTGATCCGGTGGCTTGGGAAAAAGTGCCGGAAGACTCGATTGATTTTGCGGTGCTGGAGCATGCCCGCAATGTCAGCCTCGTGCGCTTTGAGGGTGGCTGGAGCGATCTGGGCGGCTGGCAATCGGTCTGGCAAGAAAGCCCGCAAGATAGCGCGGGCAACGCCAGCTTTGGCCATGTCACCGCGCTTGATTGCGAGAACTCGCTGCTGCGCGCGGAATCTGACGATATCGAGCTGGTCGGCATTGGTTTGAAGAATATCGTCGCGGTGGCGATGCGCGATGCGGTGATTGTCGCCGATATGTCCGACAGCCAAAACGTCAAGCAGGCGGTGACGTTGCTGAAAGCGCGCCAAGCTAAACAAGCGGTGCAATTCCCGAAAGATCACCGCCCCTGGGGCTGGTATGAAACGCTGGTGTTGGCCGAGCGCTTTCAGGTCAAGCGCATCCATGTGCATCCCGGAGCCGCGCTGTCGTTGCAAAGCCATGTGCATCGGTCGGAACATTGGATCGTGGTGGCGGGCACAGCAAAGGTCACGGTGGATGACAAGGTGCAGCTTCTGAGCGAAAACCAGTCAGCTTATATCCCGCTGGGTGCGGTGCACCGGATGGAAAACCCCGGTCGGGTGCCGATGGTGCTGATCGAGGTACAGACCGGAAACTATCTCGGCGAAGATGACATCATCCGCTATGAAGATATATACGCGCGAAAATAAGCGCAGCAAGCGGTGCGGTATCATCATATACGGTTGATCAACGCTGCGCAATATAAAGCCAGATGCGATAGCCGTCCTTGACGATAGACTTGGCTGGCCCGCAGTCCAGACATTCTTGTCCAACAACGCTTAGCTTGCCGGGCCCTTTCAAACCTATGGAAAACTTGCCGATTTTCTTGGGTAAAGCGGTGCAGCGCGGGACGGATCGCGGCAAGATTTTGCTGATTCCACACGGCGTAGGTTCCTCGCACCATCATGCCAAGCCGCATGATCTTCGCGCGCAGTCCGTCATTGGCGCCAATTTGGTTGCCACCATGCTGGCGATACAGCAAGCTGGGCATATCATCCGCTATGAACGTCGCACCCACGCCGCTGAGAATCTGATAAACCCACCAATCATGCAGAAGCACGGTTTCAGCGCCATTGAGATCAGCATAAGCCGCCTGCAGCACCGCGAGGGCCTCAGCATTCACCATGATTGTATTGCCCGCGACAACGTTTTGCACCAGCGCATTGCGAAATCCAAGCAGGCGCGACTGTGGCCGTGAAAGTCGTGGGTTGGACAGATCTTCACGGCAGATTAGGGTGCGGCTAAAATAGCAGATCGGCCCATTGGTGGCTGCCGCTTCTATCTGCAAGATCGCGCGAGATAGTTTGTGGGGCAGCCAGACATCATCCTGATCGCTAAAGCAGGTGTAGGATTGATCAGCCGGAACCAATGACAAAAGCGATAGAAAATTTGCAGCCCCGCCGCGCTGCGGCCCCGCCGTTACGGTGATTTGCCCTGCCTTGGCGCGCGCGGCATAGTATTGCACGATCTGTGGGCCACTGTCGGTCGAGCCGTCATCGCCGACAGATAGCGCCCAGTCTGGTTGAGATTGGGCGAGAAAGCTATCAAGCTGGTCCCGGAGGTGGAGGGCTCCGTTGTACAGGGCTAACAAAATGGTGACTTTGGTCAGTGGAAATTCTCCTAAGAAGGTGTTTGAAAGCGCCTATTTTCGATGCTTTTTCCTGTGCAGGCAGAGTTTTTTGCTCATTCTTAGCGCCTTGACTTGACGTCGTCGACCTGTGGCCCCAGTAAGCACCACATCAACAAATGCACAAAAGTCTGTGCAGTAGCGATAAGTATGGTATCCATGAATAAGCCTAGCCTTGCAACCGCGAAGAAGAACTCTATTCTAATCCTAAATGGTTCTGCCAATATTGCGGTCCAACGCACCATCGTTGTGCTGGGGGTAGAACGCGGTGGTACATCTATGGCGGCGGGTGTTGTGCGTGCTCTTGGCATTAGTATGGGACAGCGCGCGGGCCTCAATCATGAAGATCCCTTATTTTTGACTGACGAGCAAGACCGTCTACAAAATCGGATTAAAATCCGCAACTCTCAGGAAGCCGTGTGGGGATTTAAAGTGCCCAAAGCGTCAATGATGTTGGATTTCTACGAAACCCATTTGCGCAATCCATTCTACATTGTCGTGTATCGTAATCCTGTCGCTATCATCGACAGTTGGTTGCAGCGTGGCGCCGGTGCGCCCTTAGGGGTGATGGATCGCATCATGACGTATCAAAACGCAATTTTTGACTTGATGCGAAAAACTAAAGCCCCTATTTTGATGTTGAACTACGAGCGCGCTGTACAAAATGCTACAATGAAATTGCTAACCGTCGAAAGCATCGCCGCCTTCGTAGGAATAGAGTTAACTGAAGATTTGCATGATCGAGCCATAGGCATGATGACAGGCGATGGCCATGGCTATGTCAATTTACCCGAGCATTTCTTTGCGGTATCGCCCGCAAGCGAAACGCTGGTTTCCGATGACGAGTTGTCAATGGTTGAAACTGATAATGTGCGTGACGCTACAGGTTGGATCCAACATGAAAAAGTGTCGCCACGTTTGATTTATACACCAAAAACTGCAGAAAACTTGCCCAAACAATTTATACTTGAAATTGAATTTGATCACGGTGGAACTATGGCTGTTGAAACCGATCCACTGCGGATCTATTTTAACTTTACTGGTGAATACTTTCCTGGACATTGCGCTCGCCCGCCCGTGCAGCTTGGTAAAAACCGCTATCTGGTGCAAACCAGTGGCCAAGCCAGTGCCATTGCTTTTGGCCCACTAGAGTCCAATGTGCGCTTTAAATTGGCCCTCCGGTTCTATGCTGTCATCTAATGTGCAACGCATGACTCAGCCATGACTCCCAATAGCGTAACGGTCATCATTCCAGTCAAGAATGGTCTGCCCTATTTTAAAGATGTCTGCGATGCGTTGGAACAGCAGGTTTATGATGCCCCGGTCGAGGTGATCTGCATCGACAGCGGCTCAAAGGATGGCTCGGATGCCATCGCCGAGGCGCATGGGTTTCGACTGGTGCGCATCCCTGCGGCAGAGTTTGGTCACGGACGCACCCGCAACTACGCAGCCAGCCTAGCCAGTTCAGAGTATCTTGCGTTTCTAACCCATGATGCCATTCCCAACGATGAGCAGTGGCTGGCGCGGCTGCTCGCGCCCCTGCGCGCTGACCATCAGGTGGCGGGGGTGTTTTCGCGTCACATCGCCCATATTGGCGCCGATCCGTTCATCACTTGGGAGTTGCAGGAACACTTTCGGGGCTTGGGCAATTTTGCCATGGTGCAGATTGCAGACCGGGCCGCTTATGACCGCGATTTAGGGCTGCGGCAGGTCTATCATTACTATTCAGATAATGCCTCTGCGATGCCCCGACGTATCTGGCAGCAGCATCCCTATCCCGATGTACAGTTCGCCGAGGATCAGATTTGGGCAAAAACGATTGTTGAAGCCGGGTTCAAGAAGGCTTTCGCACAAGATTCGGTGGTGCGCCATTCGCACGCGTTCGGTCCGTGGCAGACCCTATGTCGCAGCTTTGATGAATCGCGCGCCTTCAATAAACTTTTCGGCTACGATCTGTGTACATCGCCGCGTAATCTGGCCCTCTCGACCGCTTATCTGTTTCAGCGCGACATTGGCAATGCATTGAAAAATGGCTGGTGGCGTAGCCATCCGTTGAAAACTGTATCACGGATGTTTGAAAGCTTTACCCGGCCATTGGGCCATTACCTTGGCTGCCGCAAAGCGTTGCCAAAATGGATCGAGAACCGGATCTCCCTCGATGAGTGGATCAAGGCGCTGTAATATGAACAATAATTTGCAGAAATTCTGGCGTTATACCAAGGCCAATGGTTTGAAGGCCGCGGTTAAGACCTCAATCCGGCGGATGATTGACGGGCCCAAGCCGGTGGACACGGTATTTGTGCCAGCATCGGCTAATCATAAGATTGATGTGATTGGGTATTATAACTCTTTCTTGGGCCGTCCGCATGGAGATCCTGCTGATTTGGCACAGATTGAGGCGAAAACGCTGCAATGGGTGATCCCGAATTTCGGCTTTGGTTCCGGTGGACACCTTAATATATTCCGCTTTATCAATATGTTGTCGACGCGAGGCTATAAGCAACGCTTGGTCATTTTGCCGCCCTATGATTGGGCTGATTCCGCAGCAGCCCGCACGGCGATCGAAGCGTGGTATTTTCCACTGAACGCCGAAATTGCACTTGGCGTTGCGGGCTTTGCGCCCTCCGAGGTTACCTTGGCGACGGGCTGGCAGACAGCCTATTGGGTCGCACATCATCAGGCCAGCCTTGAAAAATTCTATTTCGTGCAAGATTTCGAGCCTTTCTTTCACGCGATTTCTTCCGAGTACTTTTTGGCCGAAAACACCTACAAGCTGGGGCTTAAGGCGATTACGGCTGGCAGTTGGTTGTCGGATACACTGTCACGCGATTACGGGATGCGCTGCGGATCAGTGTCGTTTTCCTGCGAACATGGCCATTATTTCCCGCAAGAACGTCGTGCACAGCCGAATTTTAACATCCTGTTCTATTCGCGACATGTCTCCCGCAGACGCCTGTTTGAATTGGGCATGGCGGCACTTGCAAAGGTTTGCGAGCAGGCTCCGCATGCTGCAGTGATTTTTGCAGGTGGTGATGTGGGATCGTTTAACTTTCCCTATAACCATTTGAATGCAGGCGAGTTATCGCTGGTAGAGCTGCCCGACCTCTATTCGCAATGCGATCTGGCGCTTGTTCTGTCAGGGACCAACCTGTCGCTGCTACCGTTGGAGTTGGCGGCGTGTAAGTGCCCGGTGGTGATGAATGACAGCCCCTCCGCACGGTGGCTTTTGCCTGATGAGGCCGCCTATTATGCGCCATTAGACCCTGATGGTATGGCGGAAGTCATTCTTGCAGCCATGCGCGATGACACGGGGCGTCACGCGCGGGCTGAAGCTGCATATCAACTTGCCCAAGCTTCCAGTTGGGAAGAACAGGCAGACCGTTTTGTAGAACTGATGAGCGAGTTAAAAGGATGATTGGCGTCATTGGGAGCAATGGCTTCATCGGCCGAAGTATTCTTGACCAATTGGTGGATCTGGCGTTGCCGGCACGGGCGTATCAGCGCGAAATTCCGATGGTGTTACAGGCGGGTGTGAACTACACGCGTTATAGCCTGAATGACTCTTTTGAGCCGGCCAATTTTTCTGGGATTAAGACACTGGTGCTAGCAGCATCGGCAAGCAGGCCTAACTCGCCCGGAAACACGCCGCTGCGTGAGTTTGCACAAAATGTCACACCGCAGTTGCAACTGCTAGAACAGTTGAAAGCTACTAACGTCCAGCACGTGATTTATCTGTCATCAGGTGGCGCGATTTACGGTGACCGTGCCTCGGCCGTCCCTATTTTCGAGGATGACGCCCGCTTACCATCAGATGCCTATGGCTTTGGCAAACTGTGCATTGAGTCCGCGCTGCCGATGATATGGCAGGGCGACGGGCGGCGCTTTAGCATCATTCGGCCGTCCAACCCCATTGGCAAGCACCAATTAGCCAGTGTAGGTGCGCATGGGTTGGTTACTACAGTGCTGCATCATTTGCGTTCGGATTTACCAATTGTGGTGCAAGGTGATGGCTCTGCTGTGCGTGACTATTTCGCGGCGACAGACTTGGCCGAACTTGTTTTGATGGTGATCGGCTCGCAGGGGCATAATGCCGTGGTGAATGCTTCCTCTGGAGCCGGGCTTAGTATTCTTGAGGTGATAGACCGTTGTGCTGAATATCTGGGAGTGCGTGCCGATGTGCGACTGCACCCCAGCGTGCGGCCGGCGGTGCAGTTTAATGTATTGTGCAATCAACGCGCAGCAGATCTATTTGGCTGGCGACCCAAACGTAACCTGACTGACATTATGGCCGAGCTGACCGCCGCTCTTGATCAGCGCGATCGGGTGGAAGGAGGCGCTTAGGTGGCGTCCCAGCAAATTGTTGTTGTTATCGGAATGCATAGGTCGGGCACCTCGCTGACGATGCAAGCACTTGGCCAACTAGGTTTGGCGTCTGGCGATGATCTTTTGCCGGGGAACGCTTATAACCAGCTTGGTTATTGGGAAGCTACCGAAGTCGTGGCGCTGCATGATCAACTATTAAGCGATTTTGATCGGCCTTGGGGCGCGTTTCAACATCTTTTACCTTTACCCGACGACTGGCTGACCTCTGCGCCTGCGGCGCGCACGCGGGGTCGGATTATCGAAATTTTGCAGACACGCCTCGCAAAACAGGGGGTGGCAAAAGCAATCGCGATCAAAGATCCACGAATGTCGCTGTTCCTACCGTTGTGGTACGAGGCTGCCGCGACATTGGGCGTGACGTTGCGTACGATTATCTGTCTGCGCAATTCTTGGGATGTAGCACAATCGCTGCTGCGCCGTGACGCTATTCCAGTGGAAGCCGGACGATTGCTATGGTTGCTCTACACCGCCACAGCATTGCGTGATGCCAAGCCTGACAGCACTGTGCTGAGCTATTTTGAAGATTGGACCAGCGTTCCTCAGGCTGCCTTGGCACGGTTGGCGAGATTTACCGATAGCGCTGCTCCTGAAGAATTGCATATCTACGAGCCAGGGCTTGTCACGCAAACGCCACAGAATGGCGATGCCGTTGTGCAGCGCTGGTATGGGCTGCTGCAACAATGCCGGGCCACGGGTCAGATCACGGAAATCCTTCAGCGCGAGGCGTTGACCCATCTGCAAAATGCCCAGCATTTCAAAATATGGCCGGATGTTCTGGGCGATGGCCAGTTGCAGAAGGAAATATCTACGGTGTTAGTGCGCGAACTGTGGAATCTAAAGCAAGACCGCGATGCACAGGCTTTGCGGGCGCAAGAGCTTCTGCAGGCCTATGAGACCGAGGCTGCACGGTCAGTTGTGCTGCAATCGGGTCTTGATGATGTCAGCGCTGAGCGGGACGCGCAGGCTTTGCGGGCGCAAGAGCTTCTGCTGGCCTATGAGACCGAGGCTGCACGGTCAGTTGTGCTGCAATCGGGTCTTGATGCTGTCAGCGCCGCGCGTGACGCACAGGCTTTGCGGGCGCAAGAGCTTCTGCTGGCCTATGAGACGGAGGCTGCGCGGTCCGTTGCGCTTCAATCTGGTCTTGATGCTGTCAGCGCCGC
>NZ_JAFCTX010000039.1:29138-38314 GCF_049896245.1 Cypionkella sp. TWP1-2-1b2
TTGATGCTGTCAGCGCCGCGCGTGACGCACAGGCTTTGCGGGCGCAAGAGCTTCTGCTGGCCTATGAGACGGAGGCTGCGCGGTCCGTTGCGCTTCAATCTGGTCTTGATGCTGTCAGCGCTGAGCGGGACGCGCAGGCTTTGCGGGCGCAAGAGCTTCTGCAGGCCTATGAGACCGAGGCTGCACGGTCAGTTGTGCTTGCTGCCCGTCTTGCACGGCTTAATCCAAAGAATTGGTTTCGTCGCTCACCCTGTCAATGGTAAGCGATGTTCCCCCTTCCAGCTGATGCTGCGACGTGAGACCGGCTCGTTCTGTGAGGAACATCGCTTACAGCTGGGTGGCGTTTTTGTGTAAGCTGCAGAGCATCCTCTCTTCACATGCTCTTTTTTTGGTCGAGATTATGAGCTATGTTGCGCTTATACTGATGCCCGTTGCTACCACGTAAATCCTCAAGGGGTCGAAAACCGAGTAATCAGAATATCGTTCTGCTAGCTTCGCAAAGGATGAAGACGAATGGATTTTAAAAATTTCTCTGACGGTAATAACAACAACATGATGCGCTTGGAGGAGAGGTATAAGAGAATTGTAACCTCAAATCTAGACGCATTTTTGGGTAAGACTGTTTTGGATATTGCTGCAAATAATGGACGTTGGACCTACGCGGCACTAGATGCGGGTGCATCGCATGTTACCAGTATTGAGGGTCGTGAAGCGCGCGCGGCTGATGCGGTACATTTCTTGGACGATCTTGGTTATTCCGGTAAATATACGGCGAATGTTGGAGACATGTACGACTTTCTCTATGAGACCAGAAATCAACATTTTGATACTGTGCTGTGTCTTGGTATTTATTACCATGTGATGGATCATTATCATTTTTTGAAGCAAATCGCGCGCCACAGTCCCACTACTATCATTATTGACAGTGGCTTTGTGCGCAGCTTTAGAAGTAGCGTCCATGTTCAATATGAAGATCCCAGTCTGCATTTAAACGCATTAAGCGTTTTTGCAGGGCAAAAAAACGAACCGGTTGGCTTTGTTTCCCTTGGCTTAATGATCCAAATGGCTTGGAATCTTGGTTATAACTGTCGACCCATTCTATGGGACCCGAACGATGTTACACATAAATCGTCGGTGCAAGATTATATGTCTGGTCGGCGCTTTACAGTGCGGTTGGATAAAATTGACGGTAACTATGATGCGGATTGGCGAGATTACTGGGCTTCAGCATTGATTGCGGTTGATAAAAAATTTGCACTGCTGATGAATAAAGAGACGCATGATCAAGCGACTGATACCCGTGCACAGGGTAGGGTAGAAACTGCGGTTTTTACGATTTTCTAAGTGTTTAGTCCCGGCATTTGGTGGATCGGATCGGCATTGTTGCACAACTCTGTCTGCCTAGGATTCACATCGTGAATCCATGCGGTTAGACAGGCCGCATGAGTAAGCCATCACCCGCCCGCTACCGCACGACGAACTGGTCCAGCTACACTGCTTCGCTTCGCAAGCGCGGGTCTTTGCTGATCTGGCTGGACAAGGAGATGACCTGGCTCGCACCGCCTGACGGCGGCCCAGGTCGCCCTGCGGTGTTCTCGGATGCCGCGATCCAGTTCTGTCTGACGGGTAATCCCCCCCGAAAGTAAGGGGCTGCATAAGTAGAATTTTCTCGGCAAGATGAACGAGGAGATTCTGAATGAAGACAAGCAGATACACTGAGGCTCAGATCATCGCGATCCTGCGGCAGGCAGAAGGCGGTGTGCCGGTGGCCGAGCTGTGCCGTGAGCATGGGATGAGCAATGCCTCGTTCTACAAGTGGCGGGCGAAGTATGGCGGCATGGATGCGTCTTTGATCAGCCAGATGAAGGCTATCGAAGACGAGAACCGCAGGCTGAAGCGGATGTATGCTGACCTCAGCATGCAGGCGGATTTGCTCAAGGAAGCCCTTGGAAAAAAGTGACAGGGCCATCTCAACGCCGCGAGATGGCCGAGAATGCGGTGGCGCGACGTGGGGCGAGCATTGCTCTTGCCTGCCGGGCCTTCGGGGTCAGCGAGACCTGCTATCGCTATGGCCCGAAGTTAAGGGCTGAAAACGAAGAGATCGCCGATCTGCTGGTCGGCCTGACGGACGCCCGCAAGACTTGGGGGTTCGGCTTGTGTTTCCTGCACCTGCGCAACGTGAAGGGTCATCCGTGGAACCACAAGCGCGTCTACCGGATCTACTGCGAGCTTGAGCTGAACCTGCGGATCAAGCCGCGCAAGCGGCTGAAACGGGACAAACCCGACGCGCTGGCGGTGCCGGAGGCCCCTAACATCACCTGGTCGATGGACTTCATGGCAGATCGCCTCGGAGATGGCTGCGCGTTTCGGCTGTTGAACGTGCTGGACGACTTCAACCGTGAAGGCTTGGGCATCGAGGTCGACTTCTCGCTGCCCGCCGAACGTGTCATTCGCAGCCTGGACAGGATCATCGAATGGCGCGGCAAGCCCGGCACCATTCGGGTGGACAACGGCCCGGAATACATCAGTGGCAAGCTGCTGATATGGGCCGAGAAACAGGGGATTACAATCCAGCACATCCAACCGGGCCAGCCCCAGCAGAACGCCTACATCGAACGATACAACCGCACGGTCCGGCACGAATGGCTGGACCAATATATCATCGAAACCATCAAGGAGGCCCAAGACTTCGCCACGCAATGGCTCTGGACATACAACAACGACCGCCCGAACATGGGCATCGGCGGCATCACACCCGCCCAGAAACTGAAAACGGCCGCGTAAGTTCTACAAATGCACCCCGTTAAAAATGGGGGGATTACCTGACCATCAAGATTCTGTTCAAGCTGCCACTCAGGCAAACGACAGGGATGGTGGCCAGCCTGCTGAAGTTGGCCGACCTGGACTGGGCTGTGCCGGATTACACGACGCTGTGCCGGCGGCAAAAGACATTGGCCGTCCAGATTCCCTATCGGCGCGCCGATGGCCCCTTGAACCTGCTCGTTGACAGCACCGGGATCAAGTTTCTCGGCGACGGCGAATGGCAGGCCCGCAAGCACGGCGTTCAGGGCCGCCGCCAATGGCGCAAGGTCCATCTGGCCATGGACACGGCCACGTCTGACATTCGGGCGGTGGAGTTTACCCCCAGCAGCGATGGCGACAGTCCCGTTCTGCCGGAGCTGCTCGACCAGATACCGGACGGCGAAGAGATCGGCACCGTGACCGCTGATGGGGCGTATGACACCCGCCGTTGCCACACGGCCATCATTGACCGGCAGGCCACTGCAATCATCCCGATCCGCAAGAACGGGCGGCCGTGGAAGGAGGACTGCCCGGCTGCAATCGCTAGAAACGAAACCCTGCGTGCCACCCGGCACTATGGCAGGGCATTCTGGAAGCGCTGGACCGGATACCACGTCCGAAGCCGGATCGAGGCAAAGATGCGGTGTCTCAAAGCCTTCGGTGAGCGCATCGCCGCCAGAGACCCCGACCGTCAAACTGCGGAAATCCAGATACGCGTCGCCCTGATGAACCGCTTCTCGGCCCTCGGAACGGCCGAGATCGTCCGCGTGGCCTGATCCCGAAGGGGAAAGGGGCAATCATGCCTCAGGCGTGAGTTACGCAACAACGCCGGTGCTCAGGCTCAGCAAGGCTGTGGCGCGTTCCCGCATTTCGCCCAAAACCCAGGTATTGGCACCGGCTGTGCTTTTTGGGCAAAAAGATACCAGAAAGCTATCGGGTAGGGTGGCACGACGCACAAAGCGACTGCGCCCTGTGTCAAGGGCCTTTACCTCTCGAACATGCTGTACTGGAACCGCCGCAGAAAGATCAGCCCAAACACCATACAAACTGCGCTGAAGCCAAACACATAGCTGACCGAGATATAGGTCCCGACGTAAGAGCTATAGACCCCATGACGGACCATCCCGATGACATGCACAACCGGGTTAAACCAAAACCAATAGCTGACAGAGTCAGGCAGTCGATCATAAACCATGATCACACAGGAAAAGATGAACATCGGTCGCATCAGGATTGACCACGCCTGTTGCCACAGCGGAAACCGGGTGAACAAGAAGCAGTTCAGTGTTCCGACCCCAAGTGCAAGCGATCCCGACATCAGCAAACCCAAGGCCACAATCGGCACATTCACGATCACCCGCGTATCAAAAATAAGTAAGATCCCAGCGAAAACAATATAGCAGACCATGATCTCGGTCAGCATATTCAGCAAAAAACGCGCCGCAATGGCATCAATGAAGGTCACGCTGGGATAGGCCAGCAAGGGGCGCGAAAAGTTCAATGCGTTGGCGACCTTGTTGGAAATACTGGTGAAAATGACGAATGGCACCATGCCTGTGGCATAGAACAGCGGAAAATTCACCCCCAGCGCAGGTTTGGCGAAGGTAATCGAAAATACAGCCGACAGCAGCGCAATACCCGCCACAGGTTCCAGCACAGCCCAAAGATAGCCGCCCGGAGAGCGGCCATAAGAGGTGGACATCTCACGCAGCACCAAAGCGATGATCGTCCGCAAGCTCGCGAAACTGCGGCGGTGCTGCGCAGGCGTCTGCATCGGCAAACTTGATATGGTGGGTGAGGACATTCTGCCAAGGCCCTTAAGCATGTAAACCTAACGATACAAAGGGGCGGCAGCAAACTGTGCCGCGCGCTGTGAGTGCGCCCTACATCAGTTATGGGCTTCTGCACTAGAATTATGTAGAAAATGAAAAGGAGAAACAAACCATTCCGTGAGGCATCGTGTCTTTAGCCCCGAACTCGCCCACAGACTCCGTTGTCGCAGGCCCCGCTAAAGGGCCCGAAACTGTAGCGGCGGCAGTCCAGCCCATTCGCCCCGGCGCTCCGCGTCCGGCAATCCCACCCGAGGTCAGCCCTCGGCCAATCCGCAATCCGGTCGGCGTGGCAAAGTTCCGGCAACGCCACCGCATCCTTTTGCTCAGCTTCGCCCTAGTCATGCTGCTGCCGGTCGGGATTTGGGCTTTCTATCTTTGGGGCAAGGCCGCCGATCAATACGCCTCGACCGTGGGTTTTTCGGTGCGGCGCGAAGAGGCAAGTTCGGCGATGGACTTGCTGGGCGGTCTGACAGGCATCACCAAATCCAGCTCGTCGGACACCGACATCCTGTACCAGTTTCTGCAAAGTCAAAAACTGGTTGCCGATATGGATGCCAGTCTGGGCCTGAGAAAGATGTGGTCAAAACCGCAGGGTGATCCGTTGTTTGCCTTTGATCCGTCAGGCTCGGTCGAAGATTTAGTCGATTATTGGAAAAAGATGGTGCGCATATCCTATGATAGCAGCACAGGATTGATCGAAGTACGGGTGCTGGCCTTCGCGCCTGAGGATGCGACACAGATCGCGCAGACCTTGTTCGAGGAAAGCTCGCAGATGATCAACGATCTGAGCAGCATCGCCCGCGAAGACACGATCCGTTATTCGCGCGGAGAGCTGCAAACTGCTGAAAGTAGCCTGCGCACCGCCCGCGAAGCGATCACGAAGTTCCGTATCGAGCACCAGATCGTTGACCCCAGCAGCGATATTCAGGCACAGGCAGGACTGGTGGGCTCGCTGCAAAATCAACTTGCCGCCGCACAGATCGAGCAGGATCTGCTCGCTGGAACCCCCGAAAGCGACCCGCGTATGGTGCAGGTCACCCGCCGGATAGCGGTGATTAACATGCGTATTACCGCTGAACGCAGCAAGGTTGGCATGGCGCAAGACGGCAGTAAGGCAGATACTTTCGCTAGCATGGCCGGTGACTATGAGCGCTTGGCCGTGGAGCGAGAGTTTGCCGAACGTTCTTACATCGCGGCTTTGGCGGCTTACGATGCTGCAGTGGCCGAGGTAGAGCGCAAAACCCGCTATCTGGCTGCCCATATCCTGCCTACTACGGCAGAAGTATCGCGCTTTCCGCAGCGGACAACTCTGTTGGCAGTGTTTGCGCTTTTCATGTTTCTGGCTTGGGCAATTGCGGCCTTGGTGGGCTACTCTCTCAAGGACAGGCGGTAAACAGCGCGCGATGATCCGGCTGGAACACTTAACCAAGGTCTTTGTGCTGAATGGTCAGCGCAAAGTAGTCATGCAGGATGTCAGCCTCGAGTTCCGCTCGGGGATATCGGTGGCGTTGCTGGGACGCAATGGCGCGGGAAAATCCACGCTGTTGCAAATGATCGCAGGCACGTTGGCCCCGACCTCTGGGCGGATCATCTCGACAGGCGCGATTTCTTGGCCGGTGGGCTTTGCTGGATCGTTTCACCCCGAACTGACCGGCGTGCAGAACATCCGGTTTCTCGCCCGCATCTACGGAGTCGATTCCGACGAACTGGTTGATTTTGTTGATGATTTTGCCGGGCTCGGCATGCATTACCGTTTGCCCTTTCGCACCTATTCTTCGGGTATGCGCGCGCGCCTGACTTTTGGGGCATCGATGGGAATTCCCTTCGACACCTATCTGGTCGACGAGGTGACGTCCGTCGGGGACGCGGCCTTCAAAGCAAAAAGTTCGCGGCTGTTCCGAGCGCGGATGCAAACGGCGGGGGCCTTTGTAGTCAGTCATTCGACTGTAATGGTGCGCGAAATGTGCACGGTTGGCGTTGTGCTGGAGGACGGTCATCTCTGTTACTATGAAGATATCGAAGAGGCGATCGCACACCACAATCGCAACATGGCCGAATAGCTATGCTCCGTGCAAAGGGCGGATAATGTCACATCTGCCTTTTGCTTGCGATGCAGGATCGCCGGGCACCCCGCGCTTAGTTTGTCAGCACATCTGCCTGTCTGGCCAAACCGAAGATCGATCCGATGACGCCAAAAACGTTGCGGGTGCCGATCAGCGAGCTTTCAGTGACATAGATAAGATCGCCATTACGGATCTGGAACTGACCCGCACTGAACAACCCATCGGCGCTGGTCAGATCAATTGTGAAGATGGTGCGCGTGTGGCGTGGTCCGCTGCCGTCTGATCGCACGGCCTTGGCCGGATAACTGCGCAACACCAAGATGCCTTGAGCGTTGGCGCGCTCGGCTGCCAACCCGCCGATAATTGATAGCGCGTCCAGAGCGGTCACATCCTCACGCGGGAAAGCATGTGAAGCGCGTGTCCCACTGGCTCCCAAAGAAAGGAAGTAGCGCTCATCCTGTTTGATGATGATGCGATCGCCTCCGGTCAGTGTGGTATTCAGCGAGGTATCAGCCAAGACCCGATTAAAGGCGATTCCGTAGGTTTTGCTGCCACGCTGCAGGCGTACTTGTGGATTAACAATACTCGGGATGACCCCACCCGACTGCGCCACCAGATCCAGCAAGGTCATATCCCGATCCGGTAAGGGAAACGCCCCCGGATGCGCCACCCCATCCACAATGCTGGCGGTGCTTTGCCGCCCGCTGGTGAGGTTCAGCTGCACCTGTGCCGAGGGCACCACCTTTTTATAGGCCTGCTCCACAACATCGCGGGCATGTTCAGGCGACATCCCGCTTAACTTCAAAGGGCCAATGTAGGGCAAATAGACCTGGCCAGTCGAGGTCAGTTGGCCGGCAGGAATATTTACCACGCGCTGCCCCGGCCCACCTAGCAAACCATTTTCCTCGGTGTTCCATATCGTGACAGCAATCATGTCTCCTGCGACAATGATCTGGCCATTGGGCTGATCAACGCGCTTGACCCAAGGAAAGCTGGTTTCACCAACGGCCGGCCAGCTGGCATAGCGCGCCAGATTGTCCCGCGTGATCGGCTCAACCGCGAATTCCGAGGGCAGCGGCACCGCGCCGTCGACGTCTGAGCCTTTCACGGTTTCGTTGCGATGTGCCAAAACCTCGCCTTGCAAACCAGCACCCCGCGGCAAAGTCCCGCAGGCGGCAAGCATCACAAGCCCCAGAAAAGTGAACTTAAATGGCACGGCAGCAGACCCCCGACGTTTTGACGCCCTCGTTTACCCAATAGACATCTCCTCCATATCGACAGTCTTTCCGCAGCGAAACTGGTGTTCGATGGGCTCGGCAAGAAAGCGGTGGATAGTTTGGGTCGCCCGCTACACTTTCGAAGCTATCGAAATAGTCCTAGACATACTGATCATTACAACAAGTGAATAGCCCCTGGTTTGCTAGACGCCTTGCAGCTTCAGTTTCTGCTGCTGTTCGAAGTTGATCGGTGACAGCATTCCGTTTCTAACGTGTTTGCGCTGCGGGTTGTAGAAGAACTCGATGTAGTCGAACACATCGCGGCGGGCTTCTTCGCGGGTTTTGTATTTCTTGCGCCTGATACGTTCGCGTTTGAGCAGGTTGAAGAAGCTCTCTACGACCGCATTGTCCCAGCAGTTCCCGCGACGGCTCATGCTGGGGGACAGGTTGTGCTGTTCGAGGAACTCCTGCCACTCATAGCTGGTGAACTGGGAACCCTGATCGGAATGCACATAGACCTTGGTTTTGGGTTTGCGCCGCCAGACGGCCATGAGCAGGGCTTGCAGCGGCAGGTCGGTATAGGTGCGGCCCTGCATGGACCAACCGATCACGCGCCGGGAAAACAGGTCGATGACGACAGCGAGATACAAAAAACCCTCGTGGGTGCGGATGTAGGTGATGTCGGTGACCCAGAACTGGTCGGGAGCCTCGACATTGAACTCTCTGTTCAGGGTGTTTTCGGCCACCACCGCAGGGCTGCCGCCGTAAGACCCAGGTTTCTTTTTGTAACCAATCTGGGCCCTTATGCCCGCCAGTCTTGCCAAACGCCAAGCCCGGTTGGGGCTGATGTCTTCGCCTAGGTCGCACAGATCATCGTGCAGCTTGCGGTAGCCGTAGACCTTGCCACTGTCATCCCAAGCCTGTTCCATCAGTTTGGTTTGACGCTGATCTTTCAGGGCCCGTTGGGAAACGGGTTCCCGCAGCCAAGCATAAAAGCCGCTCGGATGAACCCGCAGCATCCGGCACATGGCCCTGACCGCAAAGACCAACCGGTTGTTTGCTATGAACGCATACCTCACCCGCTGCCCGGCAGCGGTTTGCGTGCAAACCGCGAGAGGGGGATTCCCTGGCGAAGTATGCGGTGGTGGGTTCAACCGGTCAGCGCAACATCTTTGATTTGAGATGTTATGAAAGGACCCAAGATGGCACGAACCGGCCGCCCAGGCTTATCGCACGAGCAGAAGGCCGAACTCTGGCGACGT
>NZ_JAFCTX010000040.1:0-36551 GCF_049896245.1 Cypionkella sp. TWP1-2-1b2
CGACCTACTCCTATTCCTGCTCCTTTGCTGTCGGGCTCTGCGAAGGACCAATTTCCGGCATCGGGCGCATCTGGGCCGATGGCAAACCTTTCGATCTGCCGGGAGCGGTCTGGCGGGTCTACACCGGCACAGAGACGCAACTGCCTGACCCGTTCATCACCGCCAAGATGGGCGCGGGCAACGCACCCGCCTATCGCGGCATGGCCTACATCGTCTTCGAGGAATTGCCCCTTGAGAAATTCGGCAATCGCATCCCGCAGCTGTCTTTCGAGGTCATCCGCCCGACAATTGCCGATGGGTCCGCCGAAAGCCGGATCCGCGCCGTGAACCTGATCCCCGGCGCTGGCGAATTCGTCTATGCGACCGAGACCATCACCCGCTCTTCCGGCGGCACGACGGTGCCCGAGAACCAGAACAGCACGCTCAGTAAGGCGGACCTGCCTGCGTCACTCGACAACTTGGAACAGGTGGCGCCCAATCTGGAAAGCGTGTCGCTGGTGGTGAGCTGGTTCGGCACGGATCTGCGCGCCGGGTACTGCCTGATCCAGCCCGGTGTGGAGACCACGACCAAGTCGACCTCGCCGAAGTCATGGGCGGTGAATGGCGTGACACGGACCGGCGCGCATCTGATCAGCCAGGTCAGCGGTGCTGCGGCCTTTGGCGGCACGCCAGCCGATTTCGCGGTGGTGCAGGCCATTCAGGATCTCCGCGCGCGGGGCAAACGGATCACCTTTTATCCTTTCGTGATGATGGATGTGCCCGCAGGCAACACGCTTCCGAACCCCTACAGCGCCAATGCCGCCACCCTCGGCCAACCCGTCTATCCTTGGCGGGGCAGGATCACCGTCTCGCCCGCAGCCGGGCAGATAGGAACCGTGGACAAGACCGGGGCGGCGGCCACCCAAGTTTCGGCCCTCTTCGGGTCGGCAGCGGCCGCAAACTTCTCGACCAGCGGCACGACGGTGAGCTGGACCGGATCGCCCTCGGAATGGGGCTACCGCCGGATGGTGCTGCATTATGCCAAGCTCTGTATTGCCGCAGGCGGCGTCGACAGCTTCCTGATCGGCTCCGAACTGCGCGGCCTGACCACGGCCCGTTCATCGGCGAGCGTCTATACGGCGGTGGCGGCCCTGCAGACCCTCGCTGCCGATTGCCGGGCAATCCTCGGGTCTGGCACGAAGATCGGCTATGCGGCCGACTGGTCGGAATATTTCGGCCACTGCCCAAGTGACGGCACCGGCGACATCTATTTCCACCTCGATCCGCTCTGGGCCGACGGCAACATCAACTTCATCGGGGTCGACAATTACCTGCCCTTGTCCGACTGGCGCGATGGCACTGGGCACCTTGACGCCTCGGGCGGTTGGTCGGGCATCCATGACCCGACCTATTTGCAGTCAAACATCGAGGGCGGCGAGTATTTCGACTGGTTCTATGCCTCGGACGCCGCGCGCAACACCCAAACCCGCACCCCGATCGCCGACGGCGCCTATGGCAAGCCGTGGGTCTTCCGGCCAAAGGATTTCCACGGCTGGTGGTCCAACGCCCACAAGAACCGCCCGGGCGGGGTCGAGAGCGCCAGCGCCACAGCATGGGTGCCGCAAATGAGGCCGTTCCGCTTCACCGAGATCGGTTGTCCTGCCGTCGACAAGGGCACCAACCAGCCAAACGTTTTCTTCGACCCAAAGAGTTCCGAGAGCGAGTTGCCGCATTTTTCCACCGGGGCGCGAGACGATGCGATCCAGCGGCGCTATCTGGAAGCCCTGATCGGCTACTGGTCCGACGTCGGCAACAACCCGATCTCGACCGTATATTCCGCGCCGATGATGGACATGGGCGAATGCGCGGTCTGGTGCTGGGATGGGCGGCCCTATCCCGCCTGGCCCGGCCGAAGCGATGTCTGGGGCGATACCGCAAATTGGGAAGTCGGGCACTGGCTGAACGGCCGCCTTGGCAATGCCAGCCTCGGGGATCTGGTGCGGTCGATCTGCGCACGGTCGGGGATTGACCCGAACGCGCTCGATGTCTCGCGGCTCGCCGATGCCGTGCCGGGATTTGTAATCGCCGCTCTCGAAAGCCCGCGCGCCTCTATCGCACCGCTGGCGCGGTATTTCAGCTTCGATGCCGTGGAAAGCCAAGGCATCCTGCGCTTCGTGCCACGGGGCGGCACATCGGTGACCACAATTGCCGCCATCGATCTGGTGGCGGCAGACCGGCCCGAGGGTGAGGACATCGAGTTCACCCGGGGCCAGGAGACCGAACTTCCGCGCGTGTTGAAATGGCGGATGCTGTCTGCCGACGAGGATTATGAGGTCGTCACCGTCGAAGCCCGCCGCGTCACCGTGGATTCCGTTCGGGTCCAGGCCGAACAATTCGCCATCGCGCATCCACCCGCGACCGCGGATCGCAACGCCCGCCGCGCGCTTTTTGAGGCTTGGATCGGCCGCGAAACTGCGACCTTCGCCCTGCCGCCCTCGCGTCTGGCGCTTGACCCGACCGATGTCGTCTCCATCGAAAATGATGGCCGCAGCCTCGATTTTGCGCTGACCCAAATTGCCGATGGCGAAGCGCGGCGGGTGGAGGCATCGCGACGGGACCGGACGGTCTATGGGCTACCAGAAGGCCCGTCCCGCGGAGTCTCAACCGCCGTACCGGTGGTTTACGGCCCACCCGATGCGGAAATCCTCGACTTGCCGCAGCTGAGCGAGGACGTTGCTGCCTACCGTCCACTGGCCGCTGTTGCGGCCTCACCGTGGTACGGCCAGGCAGCAATCTGGCGCAGTGCCTCGCTGGACGGGTTCTCGTTCTTCTCCACGGCTTCTATCCCTGCTCAATTTGGCATCCTTGCGGCGGCGCTGGCGTCTGGGCCGTCCTGGCGCTTCGATCTGGCGAATGCGCTGCTGGTCGATATCTCGTCCGGATCGCTGCAAAGTGTGACCGACGAGCAGTTGTTCGCGGGCGCCAATGCGCTGGCCTTGGAAACCGCCCCCAGCACCTGGGAGGTGCTGCAGTTCGGCCTCGCCACCATCGTCACGACCGGCCGCTGGAAACTCACCCGCCTGTTGCGCGGCCAGTCGGGCACCGAAGACGCCATCGTGCCCTCGGCTTCGATCGGCAGTCGGATTGTGTTTCTGGGAGCAGCGCTTGTGCCGTTGCCGGTTTCGGAAGCAGAGCTTGGCATGCCGTGGAACTGGCGGATAGGTCCGGTGGACCGAGCAGCGGGTGATGCCATCAACCTCGCTCTCTCCTTCACGCCGCAAGGCCGGGGGCTGCGCCCGTGGAGCCCAGTGCGGATCAAGAGCGCATGGCAGGGGTCGGGTGATATCAATCTGTCCTGGCTGCGCCGGACCCGGGCGCTGGCAGGCGACAGCTGGAACGCGCCGGAAGTGCCGTTGGGCGAAGCTAGCGAATCCTATGACGTCGAGATCCTGAATGGCGGCGGATCGGTGATCCGAACCGTTTCCGGACTTGGTCTTGCCGCATGGACGTATACCGCCGCGATGCAGACCGCTGATTATGGCGCGCTCGTCACCAGCCTGCGCCTTCGCATCTTCCAGAACGGTCAACTTGGCCGGGGCGCGCCGTCCGAGGCCATCCTAACCCCCTAGGAGAATTCCCATGGCGGATACGCCCAACCTGGTTCTGCCCTATCTCGCGGCGAACCAGTCGCAAAAACATGTCACCGTCAACGAGGCGCTGCGTCGCCTCGACGCGCTGGTGCAGGTCACCGTCCAGAATGCGGCACTGGCAACGCCGCCACCCAGCCCGACCGAAGGGCAGCGCTGGATCATCCCGGCCTCGCCCACGGGTGCTTGGGCGGGACATGTGGGGCAGATTGCGGCCTGGCAGGACGGGGCTTGGGCCTTCTTTGCGCCCCTCGATGGCTGGACCGCCGTCGACGTCAGCACCGACACGCTGCTTCTCTACAATGCGGGAACTGGCATCTGGACCGGGCTGATCACCGGTGTCTTTTCTGACGCGGCCTTCACGCTGCAGGACGATCTCGACCCAACCAAGCAAGCGCGGTTCCAGATTGCTGGCTTCACAGCCGGGGCGACGAGGGTGTTCTCCCTGCCAGATGCAACCACATCTTTGGCCGGGCTGGCCGTCGCCCAGACCTTCTCCGCGAAGCAGACGCTGTCGAACGCCAACAATGATCTCGGCACCTCGACCGGGACCGGCACGACCAACCTTGCCACCGGCGCGACGCTGAACGGTAGCACCAAGACCGTGAATATCGGCAGTGCCGGGGTTTCTGGCTCGACGACCAACGTGACCATCGGCTCTGCCGTCGCAGGTGCGCTAGGCACGCTTACGATCAACAGTCCGACGGTCACCTTCGGTTCGACTGTGTCTGCCATCGCGATGGCGGCGGCCAACGTCTCTGCCCTCTACCTCGGTCTTGGCGGCTCCGCGGCAGACGCAACAAACCGGCTTTCGATCAACGCCCCGGCGAGCCTTTTCAACCACGCAGGCGCCGGGCATCAGGTCAAGGTCAACAAGGCGGCAGCAACGGACACCGGCTCATTTCTCTTTCAGACCGGATTTTCCGGCCGGGCTGAGTTTGGGCTGACTGGATCGGATGATTTCCAGATCAAGGTCTCTGGCGACGGTGCCACCTGGTTCAACGCGCTGCAGCTGGAACGGACCTCCGGCCGGGTCCGCGCCATGACGACGCTGCAACTGAACCCGAATGCTGGCGACCCCGGAACCGTAGCGGACGGCGACCTTTGGTACAACTCCAGCACAGGCAAATTCCGGGGACGGCAGGCCGGAGCATCGACCGATCTGATCGGGGGCGGTGGTTCGGGGGCCACGTCTGCCTATGGTGTCTTGCAGGCGAACTACACACTGACCAGCGCCACTGCAGCGCAGAAGCTGTTCAACTGGTCGACGAACGGCGCGCTGTCCCTGGCGGCCGGGACCTACCGGTTTTCCTGTTCGCTGTTGCTCACCTCATTGTCGTCCACAAGCGGTTCAGCAAAATTTGATCTGAAGGGTGCAGGCACGGCCCTGTTTGGCAAGATGTCGATGCAGGATTTCGGCTCGCGCGGCACCGTCGCCGTTGGCGGCACCACCGCCACCTCGGGCACAGCCTCCGACGTCCCAACCAGTGGTGGCGCCCTGGCATCAGTCGCAACCTCGGCGGCTCTGCGCGCCTCGATCCACGGCACCTTCGAGATCACCACAGCCGGAACGATCATTCCCTCCATCGCCCTCGATGTCGCAGCCGCCGCCGTCCTTAACGCGGGCAGCTATTTCGAATGCATCTACCTTGGCCCGGCCGCAGCGCTGGGTGGCAGCTGGTCCTGAACCAGTACAAATCCGCATCCCAAACTTCCGAACCGAAAGGAGCCCTTCGTGGCAATCCAGAACGACTTCTGGTCATGGATCATGACCGATCAGGCGAAAACCGCCCTTGCCGGAGCCGCAGGCGGCATTGTGCGCTGGGTCACCCTGCGCGAGCGCTGGCAGGACGGCGTTGCTTCCCTCCTCGTGGGCTCGATCTGCGCCCTCTATGTCGGGCCGTTCGTCAATCCGCTGATCAGCCCGCTGATCGGCGATCTCGCTCCGAACGGCGACAGCAACGGCTTTGCCTCCTTCATTGTCGGCCTCGGCGGCATTTCTATCGCCGGGCTCCTGATCGACCTGATCCGCACCCGGACCACCAAGGCGAAAGGGGACGGCGATGCGCAAGGTTGATCGCTTCCGTTACCTTCGCCGCGAGGCCCTGTTCTGGGCCGTCGCGATCTTCGTCGGTGTCCTGGTCTTCCCTTGGCTCTGACCGGGCCGCTGACACCAATCTCTCACCCGAAAGGACATTCCATGATCTACCAAGGCACCGCCCGGTATCCGGTCACCGAGATCATTCTCCACTGCGCTGACACTCGTCCGGGCTGGATGGTCGGGCACTCCCTCGTCGAGAAGATCGCCGAAATCCGCCGCTGGCATGTACAGCAGCGAGGTTGGCGCGACATCGGCTATCACTGGGTCATCGATCGGGATGGGACTGTCGCCCCTGGACGCCGCGAGACCGAAATTGGGGCTCACGTTGAGAACCATAATCGCGGCACTCTCGGGATTTGCCTGCTTGGTGGCTTTGGGGCGTCGGCCGACGATCTGTTCGAGAAGAACTTCACGCAGGCTCAGGCCACGACCGTCAATCGGCTGATAGCTGAGATCAAAGGGAGGACAATGATCCGGAAAGTTTCTGGGCATAACGATTATGCCAAAAAGGCGTGCCCGGGGTTCAGACTGAGACGATCGGGACTAGGGAGCTGATACGCCACTGTCTAAATCCGGTTCAAGAAGGTGTCGGTTCTCCGTCAACGTAGCCATAAGCTGACGGAAGGTTCGCAACGTCGCCTTGGCCCGCCTCCCAATCTCCGTAGGTCCGACCGTCAGGCATTTTCCAAAGAATACGGCCGTTTGCGCTCGCCCCGATTACCGTCGCCGCTGCGGCCGAGGCGGAGGAGAAGCTGTAGTCGCTGGCAAATAACAAGAAGTTGCCATCCTGACGCAGCACCCCCTTGTCGATCAGCGTGTTGCGCAAAATGGTCGTGCCTCTTGGGATCGTCGTCGTTGTCCTCAGACGTGCTTTGGATCCAGACTTGACCATGAACTCGCCGGACGGCCCGAGTTCCATTTCGGCGGCAAACCCCTCGCCGCGAAATTGGAAGCGCGGGCTGTCGACAGAAGGAGCCACCGGAAAATCTCGAACTGCCTGCGCCGCTTCTGTCGCTCTCCCTCGCATCTCGCGAAAAAGATCCCAGCCAAGGGCACCGACGAGGGTTTTTGTCTGGTCCACGAACTCTTCCATTGCCGCGCGGTCAGGCAGCGGCAGCTTGCCAGCATCTTCTGACGGCCGTTTGGCATTTGGAAGGGACCAGCGAGGGTTGCTTCCGATACCACGGATCAGGCACGCTTCCACATAGCGCGCGTGGCTCTTGGTGAGGTTTTCATCTTTGCTAATGAGAACGACGGTGTCGACCCAGAAGCCCTTGGCGTCCCGCCCTAGCTCATTCGAGTTGTGATACGACAGCCGGGCACCGACACCCTCGGATTCACCTATGTAAGCAAGCTGACGATCCTGTTCGGATTCATCTTCGCCGATCAGGATGTATACCCCGGGCCGCTCGATTTCGGGGAATGTCTTGCGCACCTCCCCCAACTTGTTGCGGCGGAATGCAATGGCTTGGATCGTCGACATCATGATCTGAGCAACCCTGATGCCGTTCGGATCGCCGTCGAGGAGGAAGATGTTGATCGACCGTGGTTTCATGGCGCGATCACCTCAAAGGCCTCAGTCCGATGCCAGACAAGGCGGGCGCGGTGTTTGTCTGTGAGTGGGATCGGCGCGTGCCAACGCAACTCTGCGCGCGCCGTCTCACTCAGCTTTGGCGAGAACTGCGGAAGTCCATCATCATCGAAGGTCACAAGACCCCGGTCGAAGGCCGCATCCCATAATGCCGAAAGCAGCAGGCCGTTGTGTACGTTCAGTCGCTCGGCGTCGCTGGCGCAATCCTTCCAGGCAATGATGTGGCTGGCGCGCAGCAGGGCCGGATCTGTGATCCCGGTCAGGGGGCAGCGGCCTTGCCAATAGGTCATCAGTCGGTCGCGGAAGATGTCCTGGCCAACACGCTGGATGATCAGCCGCTCGGCCTCGGTGCTCTTGGGCAGACCAGCGATGGCTGCCTTATACTCTTCGAGCGGGCCATCGGGCAGCGTCACGCCCAATTGGTAGACCCGTGGCATTACGGCATAAAGCGCGGTCAGGCTCGGGTAGGCGTAGCGCACCAGGCCCGGGCCAAGGTTGTCGGCCTTGGGCAGGTTCAGATCCTCGACGATGCCAAGGTGATCAAGGGCCAGAAACCACGGCCCGTCATGCCCCCCGGCCGCAAACCAGACCGTGCCTTTTGCGGTTGTCGAACCATAGCGCACCCAGCCGTCCGCTTCGCCCAACGCACGACGATACCCGTTCTGCCAGGCGACCTTCTGGCATTCCTGGCTGACGACGAAGCTCTGGGGCGACTGGATCATGCCATCTCCCAAAGATCGTTAAGCCGCCAAAGGTCCAGCTCAGTTTGGCTGATGACATGGCCCTCGACCAGGCAATCGCGGGCGGTGGCGAAGGCGAGACCGAGGGAGGTGTTATCAATTTCGGTGGATTTGTATGTGGCTTGCAGGTTCGACAGGAAGACGCTGAATGCTGCCCGACGAAGGCCGTCGTCGTCCAGTGGCGCCTTCGCGAGCTGAAGTGCGACGACGATACTTTCCATCAATGGGCTGACAGTCTTGCTGTGAGGGCGTTGCAGCAGGGCGACTCGACGGGCGATAGTGGAAGCATAGTAGGCTTCATGTCCAAGCCGACCCATTTCATGTCCAGCGATACCTTGCAGATTTTGCAGCTTCAGCGGCGAAGACATAGCTTCCATCACCGTGGTGACGCCGAGCAGGCTGAAGATTTGAACCCCGTGTTTGCCGAGCGCCTCTTCCAGCGCAAGCGTCACGTCGTCGAGGATTTTGTCTCCGTCGTAGTATCGACCCATTGCTACATCCCCATCTCTGTAAACTCCCCAGCCGCTTCCATCCGGTCCCAGGCGGCGATGACGAGGCGGCGGGTGCGGTATTCGCCGTGGTGACGGATTTCCTTTTCCTTCAGGACGCGGAAGGTTTCCGAGGGGTAGTCGGGGCCTTTCACGTCGGCGGGGTCGAGGATGTAGCGCAGCTCGTCGCGGGTCAGGCCGTAGGCGCGGTCGTAGAAGGCGTCGAGATCGGCGCGCAGATGGGCGCTGCGGTCCTCGTCCCAAGCGAAGGGCGGGCCTTTATGGTTGAATAAGTGGCGCTCACAAAAATGCTGATGCGTAAGTACATTCGTCATTTTCCGCCACCTATTAACCCCATTCCGCCCACCCCTTGTCTAAAAAAGAGCTTGGGTCAGTTTAGACCAAGATGCCAACCACGCGCGATCAATTCCCAGAACAGCTCCTCATTATTGATCCTGTAGGCACGCTCTGCACCGTAGCCGGTCGTTCTTGCCTCGACGTTTAGGCCAGCATCCCGAAGCCCATCAACAACAGCAGCTGGCGCGTCAAAGTACATACGATACTCTACGCCCCACTTATTGTTCTGGGTTTGCATGAATGCTTCGTTAGGCGCGTGCCCAGCCGCATCATGGTAGCGTGTACGAAACCTCGGCCTTTTGTTATCCGGCATCTCGCACTCGATCATCAAGTTCTGCATTCCGTCGATTAGTTCATCCATTTAACTGCCCTTCTGGCTGTGCATTTGGTTTAGGTAGGATGAAATCTCGCCATCCAACCCGTAGGATCTGTTCACTATATCGTTAATGCTTCTCCATTCCTTCGCGGTGAGCTCGCCCAGATGCTCTGGGACAACGTCATCTAGTTGCTTGAAAAGCTCGTGGGGAACTGATGGAAGTTTCTCTAAGATGTAGTTATCAAAGTGCATGGTTCTGACTGCTCGGTTGAACCCGCCAACATAGACAAACCAGCAAATGAAATCTGACATCAGGTAAGCTGCAACAGATCGATTGCTGTAAGCTTGGGGATGATGAATTATGTTGACGGTATCCAGCGGCACTGTCGGTCGGTCGGTTACTGCCCCAATCAAACGGATATGGTCCGTTGGATTAAGGAGGTGAGCGACGATATTTTGGAAAACGACGGCTCCCTCAGGAAGAAGGAAACTCCCTTCGATCTGCCCTGAATTGATATAGCGCCAAGGGTCTCTAAGCTGCATCGGGGCAATGTTTCGTCCTGCCAACAGCTCGACATCGCCTTCCTCACGCGCAAGTTTCTGAAGGCCTTTTCCGCGAGACGTCGAAAACTCGGAAATCCGGTTCGGCTTGAGAAACATCCGAATCTTAGCAAGCGCTTCTTGATCTTGGTCACTTAACCCAGTGGGAATGATGCCTAGGCCATCTGCCAGAGCGCGCGGCACAGCCATCACGGGCGAGCCAAGGCTTCGAAAAAGGTGAAGTTCGATTGCGTCCTGTCGCCCCTTTGAGCAAAACAGTAGAACCATTTCTAGTGCAACATTTGCCCATGCCTGCCCGATATCCACCGTCGAAACCAAGCGTGGAAGGGCGATTGCTCTCACTCCCCGCCAAGCATTGGAATAAGTCACCGACTTGGGGACCACGAGGCCGAACATTCCCTTTTCGGACATCATTCCGACGGCAAGGCTAATAAAGTCGGCGCAAGTGTTGGACGCGCCTGCGGTTTGAGGGTGAGTGCATTTGATGCACTCTTTAGCGCGAGCTTCAACTTCTGCACCGTATGGCGGGTTGCCCAGCACCACATCAAACCCGCCACGCTGAAGCACATCGGGGAACTCCAGCGGCCAGTGAAAGGCGCGGGCGCGGCGCGCAGCCTTGGGCGCGTCCATCATCGCATTCCGGATTTTGCCCTGATTGAGGGCCATCCACAGCTCCTCGGTCGTCGGCACGGTGCGGGCCGAGGCCCCCGCCGGAGCGCCGCCCACCTTGGGCAGCAGGAAGGCCGCGACATAAAGGTTCGCCGCCGCCGTCGCCCGCACAAAAGCCTGCCCCTTGCGCAGTTCCTTGAATCGCGCGGCCTTGGCCCCGATCTGTTCCACCGTATCCTCGGGCAGATCGCGGAAGCCCGAGAAATCCAGCGCCAGCGGTTTCATCTCGGGCATGGCCACTTGCCCGGTGCCGAAATCGAACCCAGCCTGACCCGAGGTCGCGGCGCGGTTGGCCTGCAGGTAGTAGCGCGCCGTATCCTTGTCGTCGCTCGTCAGCGGCTTGTAGGCGGCATCCGGAATGCCGCCCTGCAGCACCTTCAGGTCGAACACCCCCAGCAGCGCATCGCCGCAGCGGATCTGCGCGTCGAAGAAGCCAAGGGGAAGGCCGGGGTCCACCGTCTCGATCCACAGCGCGACCTTGGTCAGTTCCACCGCCATCGGGTTACGGTCCACCCCGTGCAGGCAGGACCGCGCGACATCGCGCAGGGCATGGCGGAAATCGGCCAGCGCGGGCGTGCCATCGGCGCGGATGCGGGCCAGCCGCGTGGCGATGCGGCGGGCGGCGGCCAGCAGAAAGTGGCCCGAGCCGCAGGCGGGGTCGATGATCGAAAGTTTCAGCAGCGCCTTGGCGGGATCGTCCGCCTCGGCCTCGGTCTTGTCGAGCACCGGGTCGAGTGCTGTGTCGAGCAGTGCCTGAACGAGGCTGTCAGGCGTGTAGTAGGAGCCGGTGGTCTTGCGCTGGTTGCCCTTCTGCTCCGCCGCCTCGGACGCGAAGAGCAGGGTCTTGCCGTCATCGCCCAGCTGCGGCTGCAGTTCGAGGAGGGATTCGTAGACGGACCCCAATTCCTCTGTCTCCATCGCGCGCCAGTTGACGGGGACCATGCCGGTTTTCTGGTCGAGCCAAGAGAGGCGGTAGAGCGCCTCCATGAAGGCGCGGTTGCGCAGGCGGGCGGTTTCCAGGTGGGGCAGCTTGTCGTCGGAGAAAAGGCCGCCGAGGGCGGGGAGAGCGAGCGCGTCTTGGCCGTTGGCCAGCGCGTGGAAGACGATCTTGATGCCTTCGTAGCGGTCATGGTGCTTGTCCCACGAGGCGGCGCGGTAGCATTGGGCGCGAAGGGCGGCGAGGCTGTAGCCTTCGGCATAAAGCTTGCGGGCGTCGTGCTTGGCCTTGTCGGGGTGCAGGAGGTTGCGATCCTCGGCGACCATCAGGAAGATCAGGCGGTAGACGAGGCGCAGGAGTTCGTTAAACCATTCTGTCAGGTTGATCTCGCCCGATTTCAGCTTGTCGCGCAGGTCGGGGTTGGCCTCGAGAAAGCCGGAGCCGAGAACCTTGAGCGCGAGTTGGACCTGGACGGCCAAGCGGTCACGGGCGACTTCTCCTTCTTTGGATCCAGCATCGCGCCAGCGTTCCAGCGCGCAATCGGTGGCCGGGGCGCCAGTGACGCCAAAGCGGGTGCGGTGGATCAGGAGCCAGAGGACAGCAAACGACGCGGCGTCCTCGTTGGTGAAGATCTGGGAGAGGTCGGCCTCGATATACGCCGGGCGGGTCAGCGATGCGTTATCGCGCATCAGGCGGATCAGGGTGCCGTTGGTGACAAGGCCCCAGAGCGTCTCGTCATGCTCATTCAGGTGGTCCTGAAGCGCGAAGGCGGGCGAGCGTGTGCGGTCGGTCGAGAGGGTTGCGCTGCGCCGATCGAGCTTTTCGTCCGATGGGGGCACGACCACGATCGGCACCCGTCCGCCCGCGATGAAGGCCAGAGCGCCATCCGCCGAGACGAGGTCATCGAAGCTGAAGGTTTCTTGTAGAAATGCCTTGATGAACCTGCGGGTCGCATCGGCCGAGGGGTTTGCGATCTTGGCGAAGGTGTCGAAATGGGACTGGCCGACGCGAAAGGCGGTCGAGATTTCCTCACGGATCGTCAGGCCCTTGCGGATGCGGTAACTCTGCTGATTGTCCAAATCGTCTTTGGGTGCTGCCACCTGCGCCACCATGGCGGGAGCGATCAGATTGCCTTCGAGGCTGAGAGATGGCCAGGCCGACATGTCGGTGACGGGTTTGCGAGCCATGATCAGGCCTCGCTCGGCATCAAGACGAAGAGGCCGATCACGTCGGGCGGCAGGACTGCCTCGACAGTGACGCGTGAGGCCGATCCAGCAGCAGCGCGCAATCGGGCATGATCTTGCATGAGCCCTTCGGCACGGGTTCTGACGAACTCGGCCAATGGACCGTCGAGCAAGCCAGGCAGATCCTCCTTGGCTTTAACGACGAACCGGTCTCGGGCCGATGACGCAAGGTCAGCGGCTGCGGGGGAGTTCAAGAGCGCACGGGCTGCCTCGCCGCTCGCGACGATTCTGCCGCCTTGCATTGCGACAAGGGCGGCTTCTTCGGCGAGAAGCAGGCGTTCCTTTTTTGCATGGACCGTCAGCTTGAACCGGATCCGAAGTAGCGCGATACGGGTCATCTGCTGGACGGCTGTCGTCGGCCAAGCACCAACCCGGCCAATCCCAAGACCGGAGAGCGCCTCTGGATCAAGCGAGGCCTCTACCAGCGCCTCTGCAAGGGTCGCCGTCAGTGGATGAGTCCTAGTCAGCAGCGCCGTCCCTGACGGTGCCGGTTCGATCATCGCAAGGCGAACAGAGCCGGTCAGGTTCCGTTGGGCCAAGCGTGCTTTCAGGCCTGCCTCTAGTGCATGGACATGGGCAATCAGGAGGGTTTTCCGAGGTTCAAGTGGCACCCCGAAGCGTGACATCGCCCTTTCAATGAAGACCTTCGCATCTTCGGGCGATCCGAGAAGGGTCCGGACTTTCTCCCATTCCGGGGCCACTTCTTGCGGCTTCATCGCATTCTGGGCAAAGCGCGCACGGGATTTCTTCTCGCTTTCTGAGGCGTCACGCCAGCGCGCTTCCATGGCCTTGGTGCCATCATCAAGGCGAAGGTCGAGGGCCAGTTGGCGGGTTCCGCCCCGACGCAACATCATCGAAGCCATCAGCGCATCAGTCACCGGCCCCCGATTGTCAGGTAGAGGCACCGTCACGCCAGTTGCCTTGCGGATTTCTTCCGCCTTCCGGAGTATCACTTCCAAGACGGCACCGTCGATGGCGCTGTCCGGCGAGAACATCATGATCGAGCGGACGAGCTCGGCCGGCTGCCCGAAGCGATCGACCCGCCCCTCGCGCTGCTGATGCCGGGTAGGGTTCCAAGACAGGTCGTAGTGAATGACTGCGTCGAAAAGCTGCTGGAGGTTAATCCCTTCCGACAAGCAATCGGTGGCAACCAAGATGCGCTGGTTTTCCTTTTGATCGTCGGACGAAGCCATATCTGCCACGCGATCACGGCGCTCGTCGGGTGTCAGAACGCCGGTTACGGCTTCAATGACCAGCTTGGGAAATGCCTTGCGCAGGCCATTGCGAACATGTTCGGCCGTGGCCAGATAGCGGCAGAAGACGACCGGATTTGCGCCCTTCTTGACCAGTGGAATCAAGGCATCGATCAACGCCGTTAGCTTCGGGTCGGTTTTTTGGACGAGTTCTTCTGCTTGCCTTAACAGAGCGAGAAGCGCCGGATCAGTTGCAAAACCGGTGCTCGGTTCCATATCCACGGCGTCTTCGTCATCTGAATCCTCGTCGTAGATCTGGGGTTCAAGTCTGTCGCTCTCATTGGACATGCGGTTCCGCAAGGCGCTCAGAGCAGCCGCCGGAGACGAGCCGACACAGCGCATCAAGGCCAGAGTGCCCCAGAAGGCAAGACGCTGCTCCCGATTTCCGGTCCCAATGCGGGCAACGACGCCGAAACAGTAATCCAGGACAGCTTCTTGAAAATCT
This sequence comes from Cypionkella sp. TWP1-2-1b2, assembly GCF_049896245.1. Taxonomy (NCBI): domain Bacteria; kingdom Pseudomonadati; phylum Pseudomonadota; class Alphaproteobacteria; order Rhodobacterales; family Paracoccaceae; genus Cypionkella; species Cypionkella sp. TWP1-2-1b2. The sequence goes on from NZ_JAFCTX010000040.1 coordinate 14,329, forward strand.
AGATGAAGTTGTGAAAGACGATAGGGATAACCTAATTCGCCTTTGCGGTGCTCATAAGCTTCGTGTCTCGGGAAGGCGCGATCTTCGTCCCATTCGCCCGAGACAAGGTCAATTCTCTGGCGTTGCACGAAATGCCGGGCAAGGCGTTCACGGTAACGGGCGTCATCAAAATTCATCGCGCCGAAGGACGGCTCGATCAGCGAAAGAAGGCGGCCGAATGCATCCTCGTCTCCTGAATGCGGCGTAGCGGTGAGAAGGATCATTCGCCGCTCCGGATCGCGGGCCAGCCCGGCGAGCAACTCGAAACGTTGCTGCTTGCCCTTGTGAGTGCCCACGCACGCATGGGCCTCGTCAACGATCACGAAGTCGGGGCACGCCCGGGCGAAGCCTTCACGGCGTTTCTCGGCCTTGATGTAGTCGAGGCTGACCACCGTGTAGGGGTAGGCATCGAAAAGAGTCTGCGCCAAAGGCAGACCGCGTTCAAGTCGGGCTGCACTGCCGGAAGTGACGGCCACGGCCTCAATTCCAAAGCGTAAATTAAGTTCCCCGACCCATTGTTCGACGAGATGCGGAGGGCAAAGGACCGAAAAGGCATCAACCTCGCCCCTATCCATGAGTTCACGCAGGATGAGGCCAGCTTCGATCGTTTTCCCGATGCCGACATCATCAGCGATCAGAAGGCGCGGCACCTGCAGGCGAAGCGCCATCAGCAGTGGAACGAGCTGATAGGTTCTGGGTTCAAAGGCCAGCTGTGCGGCCGATCGGAAAGGACCTGCTCCGCGTCGAAGTGTCAGGCGCATTGCATCTGCCAGGAGCGCGGCCTTTGACTGGACGGTTGGCGCGGCATCGGCCGGCAGATCGAAGCGGGCTGTCGACACGGGCAGAATTTCGAGTGCCGGGTCAAGAATAACCGTATCGTTTTCGCTCCCCGAGAGGGGGCGGAGCGCCAGTATGCCCTCGCGGGGTGAAGGCAGGGCGACCCACTCGCGTCCGCGGGCGCGCACTAGATCTCCGGGGGCAAAATTCACGGTCATCAGATCAATCCTTGAACATCGAAATCAGCGCGTCGGGCACGCCAGCCGCGCAAGTTTCGGGCAACTCGAACAAAGTCCAACCTTTGGCATCAGCGATCTCGCGCGCTGCATCGGACAGGGCTCCGGCGCAAGCCGCAACAAAGTGGTTGCGCCATGTAAAGCCCATTTCCTGATCGGAAAAGCTGACGGATGTGCTATCCGGGGCTGGGACACCCGCATCTTTGAACGCAGGTTCCCATCCTGTGGCGCTCACTAAGCGCGACGGTGCAGCAGCAAGCACCGCCTCACCCCGGGCCAAGTCTATCAGCATTTGCTTGGCTTCATCACTGGCGCGGTCGATCAGCTCGTGGTCCGGCTGGTTGAAGTAGGAGAGCAGACAGCGATAACAGCCCCGGACACAGGCCTCGCCATCGCGACCCACCAGGAGCTTGGCATCTCCCGACGCGATGGCTTCGTCGACTTTGTCAAAATGCATGAGGGACAGAGCTTCCCTCGCAACCTTGCCAAGCGCATGAGGGTCCTCTACCAAGCGGTTCAGGACACCGGCCCCGCCCTCGGTAGCCTCATACGCGAGGATCGAGCGGCGGTTGTCGCGGGCGGGCAACGGCTCCCCAAGGATTTCGCCTTCTTCCAGCTGGAAGGTAACCGCAATTCCCCGCAAGAGCGCATGCTGGACGGTCGCGATCGTCTCGGGGGCGTAGGCTTCTGGTTCGCGGAAACGCAGAAGGAGCGCGTTCTTGCGGTCTCGCACGATTGGCACGATGCGGACCGGTTTAACGACATCCGGCGCTACATCGACCTCGGGATCCTCGTCTTCTGACTTTGCCCAGTAGCCACTGCGCGGGTCGATGTTGAAGCCGAAGACGGTCTGGTTTTTGCGCCGCTTCAGCCCCTTGTTGATCCGGCTGATCTCGGCGCTATTGGCATATTGCAGGGCGAGGATTGATGTTTCGCCGCAGCGGAAATCAGCCTCGGTGACCTGAAGCCGCCCATCCCGCTTCGGCCAGGAGAAAACTGTCTGGATGTCGAAGCCCAAGCGAACGCGCTCTTCGTCGTTCGCGGTGATCCTGTCGGCTGCTGCTGCTTCGACATTGTCGATCCGAAGTGTTCTCTGCACCGGGACTTCGCCCGCCATCGGGGAGTTGCACGCATGACAGCGTTCGACTTCGCCTTCATGACAGGCACCGCAGTTGGAACAGATGAAGATGTCCTTGGTGGCAAGTTCTGATCCGTCCCCGGTGCGGACTTCGGGCGGCAACTTGGCCTTCACCACCCTGTAGGCCCGGCCTTCGTGATAAATCAGGCTGCGCGGCCCGAATTCCGAGATTGCCAGGAACCGGGCTCGTTGCAGGAATGAACCGGCCTTTCCCTCTCCGGGGACGAAGGCATAGAGCGGAAGCCGCGGGAAGTTATACCCCGGCAGAAATCCCTCGGTCGCGAGGTAGCGATAGGAATAGAAATCCGATCCGTTCGTGGCCTTGCCTTGCTCAAGGATGGCGATCTGGTCGCTCGCCTGCATCTGAGCTGCTTTGATCTTGCGCCGGTCGGCGCCTGATAGGCCAGTAATCTCCGAACGGCTGTTGGCCTCCATCAGCTGGGTCCGAGCCGAATTGTACAGTTCCCGCCAGCGATCAAAGGCGCGATCAAACTCCTGCGGCGCGCGCATCGCGACCTCCAGGATGAAATCATCCGGTTCACCCATCCAGACCGGTTTCTGGCCGTTCATAGAGGAAAGGATCTGATCGAGCACCCGCTTCATTGGGGCACGCGCGGTTTTCACGAGACCCGGTCGAGTGATGACGTCGAGAATATCCTGCTTTAGCGGGTATTTAGCTTGCTTCAGGTCGAGAATCTCAGGGATGTCCGGAGACAGCGCCAGCTTGGCCTCGGCCAGCCAGACAGCATGCAAATGCGACAGCACCAATTCCTCATTGGTGATGTCGAGCGCGGGTGGCCTCACGACCCCTGCCACCATTTCATTGCGCCGCTCAAAGAAATACTGGTCGTGCGGCGACTGGGCGGCACAATAGGTGACTATGACCGCCGCCTGACCGGACCGACCAGCCCGACCAGCCCGCTGAGCGTAATTCGCCGGTGTGGGCGGAACATTCCGCAGATAGACAGCATTCAGCGCTGAAATGTCGACGCCGAGTTCCATCGTCGGCGAACAGAAGAGGGCGGGCAGGAACTGGTCGGACTCACCGGATGCTTTGATCTCCGCGACATTCTCTTTGAGCTTCGCCCGATCATCGTCTTCGAAGCGGAACCGCCATTCCCGCCATTCGCGCTGTTTTTGCGAAACCTGCGCGGTATGCTCCCGACCCTCCAGACCCCAGTATGTGCTCTTGCCCCGTTTCAGGTCTGCAGCAATGGCATTGTAGAGATCGTGGAAATAGCGGTTCCCCTGTGCCGTCCCGCTGCGGATCGCTTCCCCAGGGACCAGACGAACAGCAGACGGCGAAAGCCGCCAGCCTTGAAGGTCAGTCTCGATCTCAACATGCGATACCAGCCCTTCGCGTGCCATCAGCTCCATCAGGCCGGTCATGACCGTGAGATAGTCAGTCTTGCTGAGCTTTGTGCCGATGACGCTTTTCCGATTGATCCGTCGCCCGATGCGAGAGTTATGACCGGCGCGGATAATGGTCAGCTCTTCGCGGAGCCCGACCCTGTCCTTGCCAGGCGCCTGCAGGAAAAGGGTCGTGCGGCTTCTGGGCGTTTCTTTCTGGTCGATCAGCCAAGGCGTTCGCAACAGATTCCGGGACTTCTGGCCAACAGCATCGAGGACAGTTAAATCAAGGGCTTCGGTGCTGACGGCCAAGCCTTCGAGCATCGCCCCAAGAATTTCCGTGAGCAATTTCTTGCAGGCTTCGGCATTGAGGCTTCCAAGGTCAGGAAGGATTGCCATGAGGCTTTCAGTATCACCCGCGATCTCATCCAGCCCGACAAACTCCACGTCGATGAGTTTGAGAACCGACAGGCTGGGGTTGGTGTAACGCCATCCCCGCCTCAGGTCGGTCCAAACCCGGTGGGCGAGGACTTTGGCGAGGGAGCGTTGAGCATCCTCCCGAACCACCGCTCCGGCTTCCGGGTCCAGCATCCAGTGGATCCGCGTTGCTTTGTTGGACGCAGTAAAGCCGAGAGCTTTCACCACGCGCAGACCGAACTCATCCTCCGTCATGCCGTCATCGCCAGCGTCGAGAACGGCCCGCAGAATTGCGCCGCGCAGCAAGCTCACGAACAAATAGTCGTTGAAGTGACCTGCCTGCAGCGCTGCATCCTGGCGGTTGTCGGTGAATCCCAGCAGCTTTCGCTTCTCTGCGGGAACACCGCTGCTGTCCCCGTTCATCCATTCTAGGGCGGTGGAAACCAGATGGGTCGTTGCTGAGCTTCGGCCCTCGCCTGAAAGGCCTGCGAGTTTGCTGCGTTCCCGCATGCTGGGGTGCGGTTGATCAACGCAGCACGGACAGAAACCGAACTTGCCGGGGATGAACCAGAAGCTGCCGCCAGCCGGGCTGTACCATCCATCCGGGCTCACTGTAACAAGCTGGGGAAGTCGGCCCTTTCGATTGGAGCGGAGACGTTCGATCCCATTGCGGTCTTCGCGCCAGTCTTCCGGATAGGTCTCGGCATCGCCCGTGAAGGCGTAATCCGGGTCGCCGTCGCCGATGGGCGTCAAATAGCCTGCTACGTCGCCATCCGGGTCCACGATTGGCGTGTCGTCAATGTTCCGTGGCAAGAAGCGGATTCCATCCGCATCCTCGGCCTTGGTGACCACGTGGACTTCTTGGCCGCATTCCCGGCAAAACCGGGTCGGATACAGGCGATGGCCGGGTGCATCCGGGTCTTCAAGCTGGCCCTCAAACAGGACCCGCCTTGGGCGGCCGGTCAGCGTCGTGAAAATTTCCCCAGCACCGGAAATGAAGCGGTGAAGCTTGAACGCAAGAAACGGGCCTGAGCCAGAACCGCCACGCTCCGTCTCCGGCAGGCTGACGCGGGTCAAGAACCGCTCGAAACCGGTTCGGCAGGTTTGCGCATCGACCCCGCTGTCTTGCGAAAGCAGTTCGGCAGCCGTGTCGAAAGGGACGGGCTTTTTGCGCTTAAGCTCTTGGCCATCATCGAGGCCGATCGCAAGTTCTGCCCAGACCGCAAGAGGATGTCGCCGCAACACCTCGTCCGTCAGAGTTTCGGGAAGGTCGTTCGCCAGAATCTGTGCAAGTTTCTGTCGCACGTCTTCCAGTTTCAGACGGTCATCTGTCGCGCGCTGAAGTGACTCGTCGATAACGGCATCCGGACCGATCGATGCCCCGAACAACCGGGATGCCACGTCTGCGACAGCTTTCGCTCGACCGGCCTCTGATCCTTCGCTTGCCATGGTGGCCGAGGTGCCGATGCAGATCGGAGCTTTGGCAGGTGCGCAGCGGTTCCGGAGGCGTCGGACAAGGATTGCCACGTCTGCGCCCTGACGGCCGCGATAAGTGTGCAGTTCGTCGAGCACGATGAACTCGAGCCCGCTGGCATTGTCGATGACTTTGTTATCTAGGCTGTCCTGACGCGTCAGCAACAACTCGGCCATCATGAAGTTTGTGAGCAGGACGTCCGGCGGGTTGTCGGCAATCCGCTGACGTTCCTCTTGATTTTCCTGACCAGTGTAGCGCCGCACGACCGGCTTCAACTCTGCGGGCAGCCCAGACTGCGAAATGAACTTCTCGATTTCCTTGATCTGGCTGTTTGCCAGAGCGTTCATTGGATAGACGATAATGGCGCGCGTCTTGCGCGGTTGCCCAGCCTTTCGGGCCCGCACAATTGCATCGACTATGGGAACGAAGAAACACAGCGACTTGCCCGAGCCGGTCCCCGTGGTCACAACAAAGCTCTGACCGGCGCGCGCTTTGGCGATGGACTGCGCTTGATGCCGATGAAACCTGATTGGCGTTGCCCCAATCCGGAAAATCTTGCCTGTCGCTTCGTCGAGATCCCCTGATGCCACGAGGTCGTCAACTGTAGGCCCCGAGAGAAATCTTGGGTTAAGCGAAAGGAGGGCATCCGGCCAGAAACGCCCCTCATCATATTGCCGTTCGATCTCGGTCCTGATGTCCCCGGCCCGAATGGTGCTGAACGATCGCGAGAAGCGCGCATAGGAGTCGACAAGGTTATGATCGAATTCAAAAGCCTTCATGGAAAATCCTATTGCTCCCCCGCCGGTTCCCGTCGGCCGAGTAACTCATCTCGGTTCAGGAGCACGATCTGTTGGTCTTGTGCCCGTCGCGCTGCTGGATCGGTGTCGAGCCCAAGCCGCTTCAGTGAGTAGTAGAGCATCGATTTTCGGACAGTGATCTCAGTCCGGCCTTCGTCTTCCATGCCGTAGTCTAGGCAGATCGCTTGTTTCTGGCCTTCCGAGAGGTCTGGATGCGGTGCGATCACCAGAATAACTTCGGAATGCCAATCGGCGTCCTGCTCGCCACTTGAGTTCGCTGGACCCGGTTGCTGATCTTTGCGCGTTTCCATGATGCGTGAGAGCAGGAAATCCTTGAAAACCCCATCCTTTCGGCAAAAGGCGCGGACATGCCAACGCAAGCCGTCGAAGGCGTAAGAATGTGGCTCAATCCAGCGCCACGACGGCACAGCAGTGCTCATTGACTGGTATCGGATCTCGATTGCTTGGGCATGGTCGACAGAGTGGATGATCGCCCTGAGGATCTCTGGACGAACACCTCGCGCCGGTGTCGGCGCGACATGAAACGGCGGGATTGTCCGCAGCCATGATGCCGCAGGATCAAGAATGCCCGCGCGCATCGACAGAAGCGGGGTCAAATAGTTTTCAGCCGAGATATCGAGGAAGCGGGATTTGAAGCCTTCAGCGCGGCGGTATGTTTTCTCGACGCTATCATAAACGAGGTTGTTCGGTGCCAGGTCCTGATAGGCTTTGAAATCCTGCGAAGCTTGGGTCTGTGAAACGCCGAATTGGGCGATCAGGTCAGACCTGTTCAGGCGACCGTGCCAATAGGCACGGAATTCAATGAACTCAAAGCGAGCTTCCACGCCATGTCTGAGCTTTCCGTCGATCACTGGTCCCTACAGATTCTGGTCCAAACAGTTTCTGTAGTGATACTGGCGGTTGTGATCGCAGCTGTAAACCCGATCAAAGGGTGAACATTTTGTTAGAATGTTTTCGCGAGGTCACGCTTGCACTCTAACAGGCCAGCGAGGGAGTTGGGTGCCGGAGGCAAACAATCCGGCAGACCTAACCAAGCGCCTCGCGCAGCGATGTAGCCACGGAATTCGCGGCACTCCTGACCGGGTCTGCCGCGAGGTGGGCGTAACGCGCCGTGGTCTGCACCTGCGTGTGGCCGAGCAGCTTGCCGATCATCGGCAGCCCCTGGCCGGATGCGACGGCAGTCGATGCAAAGGTGTGGCGCAGGTCGTGGATCCGGACATCCTTGACCCCTGCGCGGGCGCGGACGCGCTGCCAGAAGGGCTGGAGGTCGCTGAGCGGCTTGCCGGGCAGGGTTCCGGTGATGACCCAAGGATTGCCGTCGATGCGCTCGGCACTTTGCAGGTATTCGACCGCAGGGGCACCGACATGCACGACTTTCTTGCCGGTCTTGGAATCGGGCAGGCGCAGGGCGCGCTCGTCGAAATCGACGTAGTCCCATTTCAGCGTCATGATTTCGCCGAGGCGGCAGCCGGTCAGGATCAGCAGCCGCGCCGCCAGAATGGCGGATGACAGTTCTATGCGCTCGCTTTCCATCTCCCGCAGCACTTCGCCGATCCGGCGCAACTCGGCGGCACTCAGGAACCGCTCGCGCTTTTCTTCTGGATACTTCCGGATGTGCTTGCGCGGGTTCGATCCATCCGGGCGCAGTCCCCACATCTCGGCCAGTACGAACATCTTGGAAACCACCTCAAGGCAGCGGTTTGCCTGATAGGGAATGTGCCGCAGGTCATGGTGGAACTTCGCCACGTCGGCGCGGGTGATCTCCGGCACAGCCAGACGCCCCAACGCGGGCAGGATGAAGCGCTTGAGGTTGCTGCGGTACTCCTTTGCCGTGCTCGCCTTCAGACGCACGGAGATATGCTCCTTGTCGAAGCGGTCAGCCAGATCGCTGACCGTGGCAGCGTTGCGTTTTGCCGCACGATCAGCTGCGGGGTCTTCGCCGTTCTTGACTGCGGCGATGATGGTGATCGCCCGGGTGCGTGCCTGATCGCAGGTCAGCACCGTGCTAGGCCCGAGACTCATCCGCCGCGCACGCCGCCCGGCGCGAAACTGCACCACGAAGCTTTTGCGCCCGCTGGGCATCACGCGCAGCCCGAAGCCAGGGATGCCCTCATCCCAGAGGAAGAATTCCGTCGCCTGCGGCTCGATAGCGTCGATGGTGCGTTTGGTCAGTTTGGGCATGGGTGATCCTGCGCGATGATCGTGGTTGATCCCTACTGTGGGGATCATCAGCGCACAGTCAACGAACACATTGAAATTGCGTGATAAAAGGAAAATCTGCGTAGGCATTGGGGCGGCTGAACTTGCTGGGAATGACGCAATACCGGCCTTGATGTCGAATCAGTGTCGGCGTTTCGCTCGTCGCCGACCGCTGCTAGGGTGGCTCAAAATTGATACGGATTTCCAATGGCATCGAAGTCGACCCTGAACGCAAAGAACCTCGAGGCGCTGGGTGCAGAGCGCCTGGCCGAACTGCTGATCGAAATCAGCACCGGCTCGGCGGTGGCCAAGCGGCGGTTGCGACTGGAGCTGGCCGGGGCGCAGAGCCCGAAAGAGGCGGGGCGAGAAGTGGCCAAACGGCTGACCAGCATCGCGCGGGCGCGCAGCTTTGTGAACTGGCAAAACCGCAAGCCGCTGGTCACCGATCTGGAAAGCCAGCTTCGGGCGATCAAGGAGCAGATAGCCCCGGCTGACCCGGCCGAGGCGCTGGCGCTGACCTGGCGCTTCATTCAGGTTGCCACGCCACTGTTCGAGCGCTGCGATGACAGCAGCGGCATCGTCATTGGCGTGTTTCACGATGCTTGTGCACTGCTGGGCGAGATCGCGCTGGCCGCTGGGACGCAGCCAGAGGCGCTGGCCGATGCTGCGGTTGAGGCTTTGCGCGACAATGGCTACGGCCAGTATAACGGCCTGATCGCCCTCCTGACTCCCGCGCTGGGGGCCGAGGGGCTCGCCCATCTCAAGCAGCGGATCGAGGTCCTCGCAGCGACGCCAGTTCCTGTGCCGCCGAAAGGCGAATGGGAGGCGGTGGGCTATGGCAGCGGCGGTGCCAGCTATGCGCACCAGATGGAAGAACGCTCCCGGCAAAGTCTGGTGCGGATGGCGTTGAAGGACATCGCCGATGCGATGGGCGACGTGGATGCCTTCATCGCCCAATACGATCCGGCAACGCGCAAGGTGCCAAAGATCGCTGCCGAAATTGCCGCACGGCTGCTGGCAGCGGGCCGGGCAACGGATGCGCTCGGTTTCATCGAGCGGGCGGAAGTGGACAAGAGCCGCTGGGTTCCGCACGAATGGCAGGCAGCCAGGCTTGAAGTGTTGGAGGCGCTTGGCCGAGGTGATGAGGCGCAGGCGTTCCGGCTGGAGTGCTTTCAGCACAGCCTCGACGCGGACCATCTGCGCGCCTATTTGAAACGCTTGGCCGACTTCGACGATGTCGATGCCGAGGAAAAGGCGATGACCTATGTCATGGACTATCCCGCCGTCCTTTCGGCGCTCCAGTTCCTGATCCAGTGGCCCGCCTTGAACCGGGCTGCAGGGCTGGTTCAGCAGCGGTTCAGAGAGTTGGACGGCGATCACTATGAAATCCTGACCCCGGCCGCCGAAGCCTTGTCGGCGCGCTTCCCCCTAGCCGCCACGCTGGCCTTGCGCGCGATGATCGATTTCACGCTTAACGCCGGGAAATCCAGTCGCTACCAGCATGCAGCGCGGCACTTGGCTGAATGCGATGCACTGGCCAGCCAGATCGAGGACTTCGGGACGGTCGAACCTCATGCGAACTATGTCGCCCGCTTGCGCCGAGACCATGGCCGCAAGTCCGGCTTCTGGTCTCGGGTCGAAGGAAAATGATGTGGCCTGCCTCCCTGAACTAGGGCCACATGCTTGACGGTCGGCTCAGTGCGCTATTCCGGGCGTTAAGGGCGGGAAGCAGCCTAGCGGTACCGCAGCATTGCAACCGCCGCCCCTTGCGAACGTTGCCGGTCATCGTGCCAGCCGTACTTGGTTCCGGACAGCGGTGACTTTCCATCTTCAGATTCGTAGTGCTTACGTTCTATAAAGACTGATAACTTCGTGCCTTCGGCTCAGCCCTTCGGCTAAGCAATCGGAAAGAAACCGCCTTGACCAATCCAAACGCAGTTCTTATCGACCGCCATCCCGGCCGGTCTACCCAAACCATCGGCCTTGCCCTCGAGATCGGCACCGATCCGGCTCTCATCCACGAGCCTTCGGTTGGCGTGGTTGGCACCAAGGGCGACAGCCAGTGCTATCTGGGCGTTGCGGCCAAGGTCGAGGCAATCCACCAGGCTCTCAGGTCCCGCATCGGTACCGGGCCCGATCAGTTCCGGTTTCGGCTTGTTCAGCCGGAGTTTACCATCGCAACCTCGGACGGCATGCGCAACGGCACGCCGGAAATGCGCTACTCGCTGATTGGGCGAGAGGTGACGCATGATGCCTTGTGTGAACACTTCAGCGCGACTGGTCTCGCCGGCACGATTGCCGTAGTCGCCTGTGACAAACCGCCCGTCGGCACACTTGCGGCCATGCTGGAGCATAACCTACCGTCCATCATCATGTCGGATGGTCCGATCCACCCTGGCACCGATCCAAAGACCGGCGAAAAGCTGGATATCGTCAGCGCCTTTCAGGTGGCAGGCCATCCGGACGCAGAATACCGCCACCACATTGCCTGTCATGCCTGCCCCGGCTTTGGCAGCTGCGGCGGCATGTTCACTTATAACACCATGCAAACCTTCATAGGCGTGCTTGGCATGCAGCCCTTGCATATGGTGGCGCCCCCGTCGGACGATATCCGCCGCTTGACGGAGTTTCCCGATGAACTGGTCACACTGCTTGCGCGGATGATCGAGACGGACCTGAAGCCCCGCGATATCGTCGGGCGAGATTCCCTGCGAAATGCGACGATCGTCACCATGGCCATCGGCGGCTCGACCAACGCGCTTCTGCACGCGCCCGAGATCGCCCGTTCCGCTGGCTTTGCCGACTTCTGGAAGGACATCATTACCCCCGAGGAGTTCAACCACCTCTCGCAGCACGTCGTCCCCGTTCTGACCAATGCGCGACCCTATGGCAAATATTCCATGGTCGATATCGACCAGGTGGGTGGCGTGCAGGTCATCGTGCGCGAGTTGCTGGAGGCGGGTCTGCTGAACGGCGATGTGCTGACATGCACGGGCGAGACGCTGGCCGAACAGGTCTCGCGTCTTGGTGCCAAGCGAGCTGACGGTGCGGTCATCTATCCGGTCGATGCCCCTTACAAGCCGACGGGCGGCCTGCGCATGCTTGGTGGCAACCTCTCGCCCGAGTTTTCGGCCATTCTCAAGCTGGCCGGGGTTGAGGGCGGGCTGGAAAACAATCTGTTCCGCGGCAAGGCGCGCGTGTTCGACGGTCAGCAGGCCCTTCTGGATATGTTGGACCAGACGCCCGAGGCGTTCGAGGACAACGATATGATCATCGTGCGATATGAAGGGCCAAGCGGCGCACCCGGCATGCCGGAAATGTTGGACCCGACTGCGCGCATCACCACCCTGTGCCGCGAGCGTGGCATCGTAATTGCCCTGATGACGGATGCGCGCTTTTCTGGCGGCTCGATAGGTCTTGTGATCGGCCATGTAGGCCCCGAAGCGGCGCTTGGCGGGCCGATCGCGTTCATCGAGAATGGCGACGAGATCCTCGTGGACCTCAACACCAACGAAATCAACTGCACCGCTCTGAACGACCCGGCTATCCTGCACGCCCGCAAGTCCGCTTGGGACAAGGCGGTCGCAAGCAACGGCGGCTTCCACCCAAGCCTGGGCCTCGCCGATACCCGCCTGCTGCAGCGCGCGCGGCACATGGCAGTGCCGGCCATCCGGGGCGCTGGGCTGCACCCAAACCGCACCGTGTGGGTTCGCGACCCACGTGAAGCCACGCCCTCCGGCTTCACGCCGCACAACAAGTTCCGATCTTGAATGCGCAAGGGCCATGAAGCGCGTCTTTTTGGATAGTGATCCCTCGACTCCTGGTCGAATGCTGCATTGACTGCACACAAGCATCCTGTGTTTTCCGGGCGGGAGTCATGTTAATGATTTACTTGTTTGGGCGGTCAAGACTTGCAAAATGACGCCGTGCTCATGCCCCGCTCTGCCTGGCGGAGGATCGCGAGGATTTGGGGCTGGCAAGAGACATACCCCGGACTGCGATTGTTTCAGCCTATCCGGCTTTTCAGCATGGCAACCGCTCCGGTGAACTCGCGCCGGTAATAGGCCCGGTCATCCTCGCCAAAGCCCGGTCCCCGGCCCAGCGTGCGCGCCTGCTGAAGAAACCCATTTGCCGCATTGCCGTGCGCTATTTTGCTGACGACAAGAGAGGCCAGAAATGGCACCTCATTCTTGGCGTCCTCGACCATTGTCGCCTCCAGCGCCTGTGTCACTTTCGCAATCGAACCGGGCATATACAGCCCCATTGCCCGGGCAAGCTGGCCATAGGTCATCGGCACCTGTTCTGCCGACAGGCCGGACAGATGCGCCCGAATGCGATCCCGCAACATACTCCCAGCGGCAGCAGCTGTTGCAGAAGCTCGCGGCGCCGGAACTTCATAAGCACTGCCATCCGCTGCGATTTCGGCCGCCCAGACACGGTGAGCGGATCGTATGATCAGCCGCGTCTTGCCCGCATCCGCTCCGCTTCCTGCTTCGCACTGGCTGACAACCTCGCCCGATCGTAAACCTACCCGGAGGGTTTCGGCGTCCATCCCCAGACGCGCAGCAAGGTAGTCGGGCGAGATCAGGAATTGGCCATCCTCCCGCGTGATCGCATCGGGTGGGACGGGACGATACAGCAAAGGACGCTTCGGGATCGGCGGGCCATCCGGTGCGGCGCTGTAATAGGGGGTCGCACCGGCGTCATGGTCGGTCACGTCGATGATATCGCGGACTTCGGGCACCGCTGCCCGGATCATCTTTTCCACCCCGCCGCGCAGCGTCGCGGCAGAGGATGCACAGCCCTGACATCCCCCCGACATCAGCATGCTGACGACTCCATCGCGAACGTCCGTCACGCTCACGTGCCCGCCATGGCTGGCAATCGCAGGGTTCGCCTGACTGTCCAACACCTCTTGCACGGCCAGCCGGATTTCGGCATCGGTCCGGGCCTGCCCGGCGACTTTGGCCGCCAAACCCAGCGGCGCAGAAGTTCTGGCCATAGTGTCGCGGAGCGCCTGCGCAACCGGGCCCTTCAGCGCGGTCCAATCGCCGTCATTGGTCTTGACCACCGTCACAATCGCGCCCGATACATCCACTTTTGCGACCCCGGAAATGGCAAACAGCGCCTCGGCCAACGGCGCGCCCTGTGCTGTGGCCACGCTGGAAAAGGTGGCCGCCGCCCCGGCCTGCACATCACGCTCCACCACAAAGCGCAGGCTGTGCGGATCGGTGGGCGAGCTTTCGGCACGGATGCGCAGTAAGACTGCCGGTTCAGACATCTTCAACCTCGGCAGCCACCATGCCCCGCAGATGACCAAAGGTGTAGATCCCCGACTGATGGCCATCGCTGAAGCTGACGCCGATTGCATAGTTGCCAAGGCTCCAGATCCGGATCGGCACGATGTTCAGCGGCACAGTCGCCGGGTCCAGCACCGCGCGCCCGCTCATCTCATCGACACAGGCCGCACAGCGGCACGCCAGGCGCAGATCTCGCATGTCGATCTGCTGGTCGTGGCCGTCCTGCCAACGCAAAACCAAGGTCCGCCCGTCGCGGCGATCCAGTCCGACCAGAATTTCGGCAGCACCCCCCGCGTGGCCCGGCTGGGGCGCGGGATTTGGCTTGCTGGCGTCATCGGCCCAATGCCAGTCAAACGGCGTGGGAATTCCAGCTGTGGCGGATACGCGACCAGACAGGATCGCGGCAATGTCGCGGTAGACGGCCGCAGCGGGGGCATCAGGATGGGCAATCACCAAAGGGCGCCCCTCATCGCCGCAATCCACGATCGCCGGATCCAGCGGAATGGCCCCCAGAAACGGGACCCCAAGGCTCTCCGCGATCTTTGCGCCGCCGCCATGATGAAAGATGTGGGTCACCTCGCCACAGGATGGGCAGGTAAACCCGCTCATGTTTTCAATGATGCCAAGGATCGGCACCTTGACCTGTTCCATCATGCGAATGCCGCGCCGGGCGATTTTCAGGCTGACATCCTGCGGCGTGCTGACGATGACAGAGCCGGTCAGCGGAAAGCTTTGCGCCAGTGTCAGTTGCGTGTCGCCGGTGCCGGGGGGCAGATCAAGGATCAGATAGTCGAGCGTGCCCCAGTCCACCTCCAGGATGAACATCCGCAGGTATTTCGACACCATCGGGCCCCGCAGAATTGCAGGCTTGTCGTCATCGGTCAACATGCCCATCGAAATGACCTTGATGCCATGCGCCTGCGCGGGCATCACCTTGCCCGACGGTGACATCGACGGGCTTTTGCCAGTCTCAATCCCCAACATTCCCGGCACAGAAGGGCCGTAAAGATCGGCGTCCACCAGCCCGACTGCGGCACCTTGCGCCGAGAGCGCTAACGCCAGATTGGTGCTGACTGTGCTTTTGCCCACGCCGCCCTTGCCGCTGGCGACAGCGATGATCTGGCCCAGATGCGCCATGCCGGTATCATCAGGTGCGCGGGGGGTCGCTTGTGTTGGTGTCATCGGCTTTTCCTTGGGTCAGCACCGGTCAGGACCGGCGTTCCGCTTTGGTTCGCGGCAAAATTGATGCACAGGCGACCAAGATCGCTCGGGGCGACTTCGGCTGCGACGCAGGCACAATAGCTGGTCGTGCCACCGCCCGAAAAATGCCTGCAATCGCCGCAGGTTCCAAAGACCACGGTGCCGCGAATTTTGGCAAGCTCTCCTGCCAAGGCAGGCAAAGCTCGCCGCAACGCCATACGCAGCGTGCCCTCCAGCCGGTCAATGGCTTCTGTCAGGTCACGCAAAGGATCGTGATGCATGATGGCTTGCCCGCTGATGGTCAGGTCCACCCGCATGCTGCGACGGTCACCCATTGCCTCGTGCCGGACAAGATGGCCCTTCAGCATCAGAGATTTGATGATTTGCGATGCCGTGCCCCGCGTCGTGGCATGAAAGCTGGCGAACGCTGACGGCGTCCTCGAAAGACGGTTGGCACGCGCAAAAAACCGCATGGCCGTCCATTGCGCCGCAGTGAGGTCTGATCCTGTGTCGGTCCCGCGTGCCGCCCGGCCAAGATAGACCAGCAGCTCAGCGATCTCTTCTGTGTCGGTCGCTTTTTCAGTCATCAATAGATGGTAGCGTTTCAAAACTATATTGACAAGCCGCTCCCGCCAATATTAGTATCGAAACGAAATCAAGTGTGAAAATAGTGAACAAACCCTTCCCACCGCCCCGAATGGCCCGCAATCAGACGCCGCGTGCAGAATTTCTTGACGCGCACAACGAGGCACTGCTTGCCAGATGCTGGCGCGACAAAGGCGATGTTCACGCCCGCAACCGTCTGGTCACATCGCACCAGGCTCTTGCGAGGGCGTCGGCCAAGCGAGCAGGGGGCAAAGGACGAGAGTTAGATAGTGACATTCTGCAGCATGCAAATATCGGGTTGTTGAAGGCAGCCGATCGCTTTGACCCAGACATGGGCTTTCGTTTTTCTACCTATGCCGCATGGTGGATCAGGGCAGAAATCCAGGACTATAAAATTCGGAACTGGTCCTTGGTCGTGCTTCCGAATTCAGCGTCCAGCCGTAAGCTGTTTCACAATCTAAAACGTGTTGAAGCCCGACTGGTCGCTGCGGGCGATGTTCCACCAGAACGGCTTGTTGACCAGATAGCGACCGAACTTGCAGTTACGCCCGAACAGGTTGTGTCGATGCAGCAAAGACTGTCCGCGCCGGATGGGTCGTTGAACCGGCCCGTCAGTGACGATGGTGGTACAATGCAGCTGCAGGATCTGCTTGAGGATCCCGATGCGGACATCGAAAAGGAAGTCGTCGCACGAATGGATTCGCGCACCTTCTGGATCACCATGTCCGCCCACCTGAAGCGGCTTTCCAAGCGTGAACAAGACATCATCATCGAAACCTATGTAACTGACACCCCAAAAACACTGGATGCTTTGGGCGAACGGTTTGGCGTATCGGGCGAACGTGTTCGCCAGATTCGTGAATCCGCTCTTTCCCGACTGCGTGTATCCTTCGCAACTACAGCGACCACCTGATGGAGACATCTGCATATACGCCTGCCAAACCCGATTGTGTCCGCAAGCTGCGCGTGGCCGTCGACCGCACGCTCTACCTGCTGCGGAACTTGGTCGAGCGGTGCTTCAACAAGCTCAAGAACACCCGCCGCGTCGCAACACGCTACGACAAAACAGCGGAAAGCTTCCTCGGCTTCATCGACATTACCTCGATCCGCGTCTTGCTGCGCCATTTGTCATCATGACCTAGCTGCAAGAGTTGCTGAGACAAGTACGAATGTCAGGTTCGATGATATTGCTGCGCAGCAGCCACTTTGATCTGAATGTCCGTAGTGGGCCGGTTGCGATCGAATGAGTTGATGACTTCATGCTACCGGAACATCATCGCTTGCCCGTGTGGAAGCACAGTGGAAGCAAGAGGGAGAGGTTCGTGGCGGTCCATTGCGAAATTCGGCGTAGGATCAGTGTCGGGCAGGGGGCTTCAAGCCACGGAAAATGCGAAGTATAGCGCGGTTCTGAGGGATTGTTCATGGTTCGTTCGCCACGACTCATAACCTGAAGGTCACAGGTTCAAATCCTGTCCCCGCAACCAAATCTAACAACGATATCAAAGACTTGCAGAGCCCCCTTCGGGGCGCTTTTTGCATTTGGCATTCTACATCAACGCCACATCAACACCGGCACGGAAAAACTGCAACAGCACGCATACGCGGGCACTGGCAGACAGCGACGGGCTTCATGATGCAGACTGACATGCTGGATCCATCCACGACCATATTTCCGCAGTGACTTCTGCGAGCGGCTTTCCTTCAAGCGTGGTTCCGATGGAGTACGCGCGCCATTGCGTTTCCTTGCCTTGTTCGGTCGAAAACGCGGGTGAAAGCCCCACCGGACAGGTCGTCGGAACGGAGGTTTCCCTCCGCTTGAACGTTCCCCGGATCGTGTCGGCCAGTTCCTGGCTATCGATCTTGACCGCCTTTGGCAGTGTCCACAGATCATAGAAATCCTTCATCCTGCTGTTGGCGATGCCCAGCGCGACCACCGCCTGAAACTTCTCGGCGATTACGGTCGCAGGGGAGTAGGCACGGATGGATGCCGTCGGGAAATCCAAAAGGGAGCCATAGTCGATCTGGTATTTTGGGTCGCCGAGGGCATCGCCGAACCCGAGGTCTACGGTGATCGGAATTTGGGTGGTTCCCAAATAGGCGGTCGTGCGCAAGCGCATGCCGCCGTAAACCTGATCCTCGCGGATCGCAGCTGCCGTCAGATTGGCCGTGTCGTAGATCAGGCCGTCACCGCCGTCGATCGCAAGGATCGTTGAAAAGGCTTCTTTCAACGCGGCCTCTTCGTCGGACCCAAATGCCAGGAAATCTATGTCCCGCGTGAACCTGCCAGTGTCGGCCGTCCAGAGCGTGACCAGCATCCCGCCTTTCAGGACGAAGCGATCACGATAATCAGAGACCGACAAGCGGTAGACCAGCCGCTCGAGGCCAAAAGCAACGAGAACCACATCGAAGACCTGCCCCTCTTGCCGTGCCAGGTTGAGCAGGCGTTGCCGGACTGAGGCCGCGACGTCCTTGGGTGGTTTAGCCATTGGACGTCAGCGCCTCCAGATAGGGGCGCATCTGGTTCCAGGCACCGTTTTGCTGTGCGGCCGCCGCCAGTTGTCCCGGCGTTGCCTTGCGGTCGTTGAGCACTGACTTCATGGCCTCTATGGCCACGGACCGATCAACCAGCTTCGGGTTTCTGAAGGCGTCAGCAATCGATTTGGTGATGGAATACACCCGCACTTCGACGCCGTGAATGTTGTGAACCTCAAGCCCGTTTGTCAGATAGGGTTCGCGAAACCGAACAACGCGGATCTGGGGGTAGTCGATCTTCGGGGCCCAATCCTTCGCGCCAACGGCGATCCAGATTTTGCGCGGCAGCTGGTCGGTCAGTTGGTGAAAAGACAGCGCAGAGGTCAGACAGATGACAGCTTTCGGAGCACGTTTGGCGATCTCGATCAGCGCCGAATGTAGATCCGGTTCGCTGTCTGGCAGTTGATAAAGACCCCGTCCGATGCGAACAACCGCGCCGTCGGAAACCGCGCGCGAGATTGCCGTGGCGGCCACGCCAATCGCCGCCAGATCCCTGGAACGGGCTGGTCCATGGTCCTCCATGAAGTCGATCATTCGGGCACGTTGGCTGTGATCCGTTATCATCGGTGTTAGAAATCCTCGGACAGATTTGGTTTTTGTCCTAGGTTTTGTAACACAAGGAGGCGCTCAGGGCAACCGGCACATCTGTGCCGCCTGTCCGCCAGCCGTTCGGCCATGGCGAGAATGGTCAAAAGCACCGTGTCGGAGTGTTGTGCGAGCACGATCAGGTGCTCTCCGCTCGGTCCCCGTTCGCCGGAAAGCCAATACTTGACAGTACGTTCACTCGCCCCTGTCCAGCGCATCGCTGTCTTGACGGCCCGGTGGGTCTGGCCCAATTCCGCGCGCAACGCGGCGGCGATGGCCTTGCGATATGCGGCCTGATCCGCAGTGACGTGCACAGTTGTGCCCTTTTTCGGCACAACTGTGCCCATCTTGACCCGCATCGCCCCGTCCCTCTCCGTTAAACCAGTGGAGACGACATGAAAGCGGCAGATTCGATTCTCCGCCCAATGCCAAAGGACTGGTCCAATCGGTTGGAGACGCCAGCATGAATTAATCAGGAGTAGGGTATGGCTGGTGCAGCTCCACCATCTAAAAGAGGACCTGCCAATATCAGCCCAACCCGGCGCGCGGCGGAATATGTCCGCATGTCGACGGAGCATCAGAAATACTCAACCGAAAATCAATCGGATGCCATCCGGGCCTATGCAAACGACCGTGGGCTGGAGATGGTCCGGACCTATGCAGATGCGGGCAAAAGCGGATTGCGGATCGAAGGGCGCGAGGCGCTGCAGCAGCTGATCCGGGATGTGCAGGAGGGCAATGCAGATTTCGATGTGATCCTGGTCTATGATGTCAGCCGTTGGGGCCGGTTTCAGGATGCTGACGAATCCGCCTATTACGAATACATCTGCCGCCGCGCGAACAAGCATGTCGAGTATTGCGCCGAGCAATTCGAAAATGATGGGAGCCCGGTCGCTACAATTGTCAAAAGCGTCAAGCGTGCAATGGCGGGCGAATACAGCCGGGAACTCTCTACCAAGGTTTTCGCCGGGCAATGCCGCCTGATCGAACTGGGGTATCGGCAGGGTGGCCCGGCTGGCTATGGCCTGCGACGCGTCCTTCTGGACGAGCGCGGTCTGGTCAAAACGGAACTGAAGCGTGGCGAGCACAAAAGTCTGCAGACCGATCGGGTCACACTTGTGCCGGGCCCCAACGACGAGATTCAGACCGTCCGTTGGATCTACAGCCGGTTTCTGAAACATGGAAAGTCCGAAAGTGAAATCGCTGCCGAACTGAATGACCGTGGCATCCTGACCGACCTTGCCCGCGACTGGACCCGTGCGACCGTCCATCAGATTCTGACCAACGAAAAATACATCGGCAACAACATCTACAACCGCCGCTCCTTCAAGTTGAAGCGCAAGCGGGTCGTGAATGGCCCGGACATGTGGATCAGGTCAGATGGCGCGTTTGAGGCGATCATTGAGCCCAAGCTTTTTCATAAGGTTCAGGGGATCATCGAGGCGCGCAATCGCCGGTTTTCCGACACGGAGATGCTGGAGCGCCTCACCAAACTGTTCCAGCGCCACGGCTATATCTCGGGGCTGGTGATCGACGAGGCCGATGGGTTGCCGTCAAGCGGGGCCTATGCCCATCGCTTCGGCAGCCTGCTCAGAGCTTACGAGTTGGTCGGGTTCACCCCGGATCGCGATTACCAGTACATCGAAGTCAACCGCATGTTGCGCCTGTTTCACAGCGACGCGGTCGATCTGGTGACCCGCGAAATCACCAGGCTGGGCGGTGTGGTCGCGCGGAATTCCGACACCGATCTGTTGACCATCAATGGTGAATTCACAACTTCGGTCGTCGTCGCACGCTGCCGACAAATTGCCTCAGGCGGCCTGCGGTGGAAGATACGCTTCGATACCGGCCTCGCCCCGGACATCACCATCGCGATCCGGATGGACCGCACGAACACGGACGCTCTCGATTATTACCTTTTGCCCCAATTCGAGATGCGGACCAACCGTTTGGGGCTTGCAGAGGAGAATGGCCTGATGCTGGACGCTTTTCGTTTCAAGACGCTTGATTTCTTCTTCGACATGGCTGGGCGGACACGCATCTCGGAGGTGGTGCCATGGTAGACCACACCGCGCCGATCAAAATCCGGCGGATACCCATCGACCGAGTGATTGTGGAAAATCCACGTGAACGCAGCGAAAAGACCTTCAAACAGCTGGTCGACAGCATTTCCAAAGTCGGCCTGAAAAAGCCCATCACAGTGACGGTCGACCGGGCTGATCCCGATTTTGAGGCCTTTCACCTGGTGTGTGGCCAAGGGCGGATGGAAGCCTTCGCAGCACTTGGGCAGACCGAAATTCCGGCGATCATCATCGACGCAAGTGAAGAAGACCGGATGTTGCGCAGCGTGATCGAAAATATTGCTCGTCGCCAGCACCGCCCACTTGAGCTGTTGCATGACATTGGGGCCTTACGGGAACGTGGCTATTCTGACCAGAAGATCGCCGAGAAAACCGGCCTCACCTATTCCTATGTGCACGAAATTGGCCAGTTGATTGCCCAAGGCGAGGAGCGGCTGCTGCTGGCGGTAGAGACGGGTCAAATGCCAGTCAGCGTCGCGCTCGATATTGCCCGCGCAGAAGGCGACGGCGTTCAGGCGGCACTCGCCGCTGCCTATACATCCGGAAAGCTGAAGGGCAAGCGTTTGCTGGCCGCACGCAAGCTCGTTGAACGGCGCCAGCGTCTTGGCAAGCGCCAGAAAACCAACCCCGGTGACAATACCGGCAGAACGCGCATGACCTCGGATGCGCTGGTGCGCGCTTTCCGCATTGAAACCGAGCGTCAGCGGGAGATGGTCCGAAAAGCGGATATTGCTCAGGCGAACTTGCTGTTCGTCGCAACCGCGTTTCGGGCGCTGTTTCGGGACGAGAACTTTGCGACGCTTCTTCGTGCGGAAGGGCTTGAGACGATGCCAACGATGATTTCTGAAATCCTGACGGAGGGTGCGTTATGACTGTATCTGCGCAAGCGGTTATCATGGCGTTTGAGCCTGAGGGCATTGAAGTGCCATTGTCGGCGATCCTGCCGGTGAAGCAACTTCCAGCCAACATAAAAACGTCCCGAAAATACGTTCAGATTGCCGCTTCGATTGCCGAGGTGGGCATCATCGAACCGCCGGTCGTCGCACGCGGCGCGGACGGTTCGGGGGTGTTTTTGTTGGTCGACGGCTATATCCGAATTGAGATTCTAAAAGACCTTGGCGCAAGTTCTGTCACCTGCCTTGTCGCCATCGACGACGAAGCCTTCACCTACAACAAGCGGATCAGCCGTTTGGCCACCGTTCAGGAACACAAGATGATCCTGCGCGCGGTTGAGCGCGGGGTGTCAGAGGAACGGATCGCCAAGGCACTGGATGTCAATGTCGAGAACATCCGGATGAAGCGCAAGTTGCTCGACGGGATTTGCCCTGAGGTTGCTGAACTTTTGAAAGACATGTAAAACAGCGTGCAAAAGTGACCAGCTGACGGGGTGGAACAGCGTCCAAAACTGACCACCCCAGTCGTGCAACAATCCCGCTTTTAGGCGGGAGCAGCTGGAGTGTTATGCGTGGAA